>NZ_BPLI01000049.1:0-71116 GCF_019656175.1 Bacillus sp. BML-BC051 | reverse complement strand
AAGCGGTGGTACTTTTGAATTTGATCGAACAATTGTAAATCATAAAAACTATAAAATTTTAAATGCGAATACATAAAACAACACAAAATAGCCCCTGCTTACCAGCAGCGGCTATTTTATATGAAAATACTTCATTAGTTTATATATCCTAAAACACTTACAATCTTACTCGCTTTTAAATTATTAATGTGATAATAAATTTCTAACCCTCTTCTTTCAGCTCGTAACACTTTACCCTTCATTTTTGATAAATGTTGTGAAACCGTCGATTGTGGAATGTTTAATAATTCTGTTAATTGCGTTACATTACAAGTTTTTCTCGTACTTAATTCATTTACAATTTGTAATCGGATTGGGTGAGCCATAATTTTTAAAATATCTACATCTTCTTCTGAAACTAAACTTTTTCTCATTTCACTCGTATATGTTGTCATAAGACATTCCCCTTTTATGTGAATTTTTCTTATTTAGATCTATTTCCAAAATATTTAAAACTCCGATGTGAAACCTTTATATAAAAATAATAGAATTTTAAATTTTTAAAAACAGAATGAAATACAATTCACTTTATTTATTTGGTACATATACATAATACAATGTTAATATGTGCTCTATGTGAAGTTAGCATAAATTTATAATGAAGATTTTTCAAATAATTCACATCTAACTATATACTTTCTCCTAACACTATCCAGTGATTTTAACATATTTTAGGCATTTGTATATACTATCTACAAAACAAATGTTGTTTGGGAGGAGTACAAATGCCAACAATGTTACAAGAAGAAGTTGAAGAAGCTCGCGAAACATATGTCAGTCGTATCATATTGGTCAGTGGATCAGCTTTATTTTTAGTAGGTGGTGTTATATCGGCAATTTCGGCCTTTAAAGCTTATAATCGTTTGGAAAATACACCGCCTTCTCCAGATAACTCCTAAGAATAACAAACAAATGCCACCTCAATAAAGAGATGGCATTTGTTTTATCATAAGTTCTATACTAGAAACTCGCAAAGAATACTTAAAGTATGAATTATAATTGAACTTACTTCACCACAAACCTCGTCTGACTACACCCATCCTTCTGCTTCGTTACTTCTAATACAGCTGGCATTGCGTTTTTCAGCTCTTGAACGTGTGAAATAACACCGATAAATCGGCCTGATTTTTGTAAGTCAATTAAGGCGTCAACCGCTTTTGTTAATGACTCCTCATCTAATGAACCGAATCCTTCGTCGATAAACATCGTTTCGATGGAAATACCGCCTTCATATGCTTGAATGACGTCTGCCATTCCGAGCGCTAAGCAAAGCGATGCATTAAATTTCTCACCGCCAGATAATGTTTTTACATCGCGTGTTTGGCCAGTATATGCGTCGTATACATCTAATCCTAAGCCACTTTGACGATTTCTCTTTTCAACTCGTTCACTTCGTTTTAAATAAAATTGTCCATTTGATAATTTACGTAATCGTTCGTTTGCAATTTGAACAATTTGTTCTAAATACTCAATTAAGATGTAACGTTCAAATGATATACGGCTTTCGTTATCACCTTTCATTACTTCATATAAATCAACAAGTTCTTGGAACGCTTTTTCTTCCTCATGAATTTGCTCATCAATACGTCTAATATTTTCATGTAAATCAAAAATATATGTTACCGCATTTTGCGCACGTTGACGTTTTTCTTTAATGATATCGAGATTAATTTGTAATTCTGTTATGTGTTCATCTAACGCTGTAATATCCATATACTCTTTATCTTTTAATTCAGCATGTAACTCTTCAATTTGTTTTGCAAGTACTTCAAGAGATGAATAATAGCTTTGAATTTCTTTTTGTAACATCTCCATCTCGGCATCATTTAATTTAGCTTCTTTATACGTAGATTGATCTGTAAATCCGCTCTGCTCAAGCTCTTTCATAAAGCGAGCGAAAGTCTCTTCTTTCTTCAATTTTGTACTTTCAAATTGATTAGAAGCACTTTCCTGTTCTGCTTGAATTCGTATATTTTCATTTTGCCAATGTTGATACGCTTCCTGCACTTTCTTCCATTCGTCCTCCATTAATTTGAGTTGATGCATAGCTTGGTCAAACTGGACTTTCCAAGCTTGGACTGTTTGTAAGTTTTCAGGAATATTTTTCTTATCATGTTCATATGACGTACGAAGCTGCATACACTCCATTTCTATACGGTGCTGCTCTGTTTCTACCTCACGCTGTTGCTTCTGAAGTGCATCCACTTTTTCTTCTACGCTTTTTATATTCACAGCAGTTTGCTTACGCGTTTCTTCGCTTGCTTTTAACGTATTGACTTCAGTTACTAATTGTTTTCCCTTTTGAACAAGCGCACTATATGTTTCAGCTAATTCTTCCGTGCCATAGCCTCGCTCCTTAACCTCTTCTATTACCTGTTTATATTGAAGATGATAGAAATTCCATTTCTCCTCTAATTGAACATGTAATTTTTCAGCAACATTCTTCTTGTCTCTTAAATCATTTAACTCTTTTTCATCGATCGCATTACTTTGCTCTGTAGCCTTTTTCGGATGGTCCGTACTACCACATACTGGACAAGATTCACCATCATGTAGATGAAGAGCTAATATTCCAGCTTGTTCACTTAACCAGCGGCGTTCCATATTTTCATGTGCGTTCACTGCCATTTGCATCTTATTATATGCCGCTTCTTTTTCTTGCTCGAATTTTTGTTTTTCTTGCCAAACATCATATGCTTGCTTTAAAACTTTTGCATCTTCTCGCATATTCGTTAGTTCTTCTACTTTATCGACATATTGCTCAAGTGCTCGTTCTAATTGCTGCAATTCATCAGACATTAGCTGTTTTTGATTTGTATGCTCGTCTAATTGTCGCTCTAAGTTGTGCATACCTTCTTTTAATTTCCCAACTTGAATTTCTGCATTTTGTAAATTCAACTGCTTCTCAGCTAATGATGCAATAATCGGTTGTAACTCTTCTAATCTTTGAACAAGTTTTTTTGCATCTTCTCTCTCAGGTTCTTTATTCTTTATTGCTTCATATTTCTCCTGAGCTAGTTCAAAGTTATTCGTTATATTTTCTTTTTTGGCGATTATCTGTTTTAACAAATTTTCAGCCTTCTGCTCATTTTGTATTGCTTCTTCGTACCATTGTTCAAATGGTAATAAGCGCTTCGCTTCTTCCGCACGTTTAAAAGATGTTTCTTTCATTTCAATAACTGTACGGTTTTCTTGTAAAGTATTATATTTCTCATTCTTTTGTTGTAAATCTATAAATTTCTCATTTACAGATTTCGCTGCATGAAAACGTGTTTCAGCATCTTTTAATTGCTTCGTTTGAACTTCTTGTTCTACTTGTAATTGCTCAACTTCTGCCTTATACACATCTGTTTCTTGTTCTAATGCTTCTACTACTTGATGCGTATTTACATGTTCTTGTTCCACTAATGTCTCTAATAATGATCCATCTCGGATTGGTAATTTAAAAACATTACGGAAGTATAACTCTCGCTCTTTCTGTTTTTCTTGTAAGACGTCTTTCCATTGTTTTCGTTTTTGATCAAGTAACTCACGCATTAACTTATAACGATCTGTTTTGAAAATACGACGCAAAATTTCTTCTTTGTTTTCTGTCTCAGATGTTAATAGTTTTCGGAAT
Organism: Bacillus sp. BML-BC051; assembly: GCF_019656175.1. NCBI lineage: Bacteria > Bacillati > Bacillota > Bacilli > Caryophanales > Bacillaceae > Bacillus > Bacillus sp. BML-BC051. The sequence continues at coordinate 67,458 of NZ_BPLI01000049.1, read as the reverse complement.
TCCCCTTGCGGTAACATAACAATTTGGCTAAATTGATGTTTACTTAAACCAATTAAATCTTCCACTTTTTTATTTACATCCGTTACATGAAAACGATCAACAGCTGGAACCTTCTCTTCACCAATCACTTCATATAATTCTACTGCATGTCCTGTAATCGTCTTGTTCCCTTGTTTTTTATGTCCAAGTTGTCGTTTTATTTCAAAACGTTTCCCTTTTAGCTGAAAGGTTAGTTCTACACTAGTATACATATTATCATCAGCAAATTGACTGCGCAGCATGCTCGTATCACTACGTTCTTCTCCGCTTGCCTCACCATATAACACATAACAAATCGCATCAAAAATCGTTGTCTTTCCAGCTCCTGTATTCCCAGAAATGGCGAAAATACGATGATCTCCAAGATCGTTAAAATTGATTACTTCTTTCTGTTTATACGGTCCAAATGCTGTCATAATAAGCTGAATCGGTCTCATCCTCGTTCACCTTCCCGTTCTTGCACTGTTTGTAGTACCTCTACAAATAGACGTTCTTTCTCTTCTGATAAATCTAAGCCTTTCATTTCTTTATAAAAAGCCTTTAATAGCGATAAATCATCCGTTTTATGTCTTGAAACTGTTACTTCATTTGACTCTGTGAACTCTCGTCTTTGAATAGATCTTTCAACATGCATTGCATTTGGATATACAGAGCGTATTTTTTCCATTGGCTGCAAGACAGGATTTTCATCTAATAATTTTACAAACACGTAATCTTCACTTATTGGATGTTGTAATAATTCATCTATTTTTGCTTCTACTGTTCGCATTTTACGGCGTGGTGTAAGTAACCTTTTTTCAATTGTTACTTCACCTTGCTCGTCTAGTTCTACAATATAATATCCTTTTTTATGTTTTTCTTCAGAAATAGAATATGCAAGTGGCGAACCTGAATATCGAATTGTCTCATTACGTACGAAATGCGCTTGATGTAAATGTCCAAGCGCTGTGTAATGAAACTTATCAAAATAATGACTATTTACGTATTCAGCACCACCAATTGAAAGTGGTCGTTCTGCATCACTTGTATTCTCCTCTGCTTCTCCCGCAGAAGTTACAAATGCATGACCTACAAATACATGTCTAGCTTCTATATTCATCGTTTCAGAAAGCTCATTCATAAAAATACGCATCGCATCATCGTGTGAACGTACGTCTTCATTTTTCAATACATGTCTAACTATGCTTGGATCAGCATATGGAACGAGATGGAAGTGAACCTCACCATGTTCATCATTTAATATAATTGGATCATATGGAAATTGAAATTGTCCCACAATAAATAACCCTTGTTTCTTCATTAAACTACTACCAAAATGAATACGATCAGGACTATCATGGTTACCTGCAACCGCAATAACTGGCGTTTGTAAATCAATCACTATTTTTTGTAACACATCATTTAATAAGTCTACTGCTTCTGTTGGTGGAATTGCTCGGTCGTATAAATCGCCTGCAATAATTACGGCATCTGGTTTTTCTTCTTCAACAGCTTGTACAAACTGATCTAATACAATTTTTTGATCTTCAGTCATATACACGCCATGAACAAGCTTTCCTAAATGCCAATCCGCTGTATGAAATAACTTCATATTGTCCTGCTCCTTTTAATTTACTGATTTTAGTGATACGAGTTGATAGTTTATAGTAGTTTTTCCGTTCTCCCACTCTAACTTTTGTATCATTGCACTACCAATTCTTTCTTCATTTGATTTATATAAAGGTAATATTTCTTGAACTGTAAATAAGTGATAACCATCCAATTTTAATTGAAATACGTTTTCTTCTATATGTAACCTTACTTCTTTTTCATTTGAAATAATTTTTGTGTGCATCTCAAATTTCATGATAGATACAACCCCTTTTTCTAATCTCTACACTATTAATAGTATATTGGCTATGCAAGATTGACAAGTAAATACACGGCAAAGTATATACTTTTCTATCGCTATATGTTTTTTATTTTTTACATATAATACGGTATGTGAAATTTTATTTTATACAAAAATAAAAATGCCTCATGTGACATCTTTATTTTTGTATAAAATCTTTCATTACATAATATAAAACTGTAATTAAAACGATCGCTACAAAAAATGAAAATACAGCAACAATGTACCCATCCTTATTTAATAAAATACAAAAAGAAATAGATATGATAAAAATCGGAAATACGAGACGTACTTTATCCTTCACTTCCTCTGTCGTATCTGTATGATGAAAAAACTGAGTTATCCCTATCATTAAAGAAGACAAAATAATCACCGACAACAGTAAAGGTCCTGGCATTCCGATTTCTCCTTTCTCTTTTTCTAATGAAAAGCAATATTTCTTTTATCATAATCATTTCAAATACCCTTTTTCAGATGACTATGTACAATTTACACCTATATAATAGCGTGTTTATCATGATAACTTCAAATAATTACAATTACAGTAATGTTGTAATATTCATTTTCAACCTCCAAAATCCTGCAAATATAGCTCGTCAAAATATGCATTGGGCAAATTAACATATATCGCTAACTTTAGACAAAGTTTATAAAGGACATTTCAGTACGTATCAAGAATTAAGAATAAGAAGATATGTAAGGGAGGATGAATTATGACTGAACACGTTTTATTTTCTGTTAGTGAAAACGGAGTTGCATCAATTACTTTAAACCGCCCAAAAGCACTTAATTCTTTATCTTATGACATGTTACAACCAATTGGGCAAAAACTGAAAGAATGGGAAAATGACGAGCGAATTGCGCTTATCGTATTAAAAGGAGCTGGCACAAAAGGTTTTTGTGCAGGCGGCGACATTAAAACTCTTTATGAAGCACGTTCCAATGAAACTGCATTACAGCATGCGGAACGTTTTTTTGAAGAAGAGTATGAAATTGATACATATATTTATCAATATAAAAAACCAATCATCGCTTGTTTAGATGGAATTGTAATGGGCGGAGGTGTCGGTCTTACAAATGGTGCGAAATATCGAATTGTAACTGAGCGTACGAAATGGGCAATGCCAGAGATGAATATCGGCTTCTTCCCAGACGTCGGTGCTGCTTATTTCTTAAATAAAGCTCCAGGGTTTTCTGGCCGCTATGTTGCTTTAACGGCATCTATTTTAAAAGCTTCAGACGTATTATTTATAAACGCTGCTGATTACTTTATGACATCTGATTCATTACCAAATTTCCTTACTGAACTTGAAAGTGTAAATTGGCATAAAGAAGATGATGTACATACTAATTTAAAAGAAGTCATTCGTACATTTGCAACTGCTCCAAGCTTAGAAAGCGAACTTGCTTCTTCATTAGAAGAAATGAATTCACACTTTGCTTTCGATACAATTGAAGAGATCATCCATTCATTGGAGAAAGATCCAAGTTCCTTTGCTATAAAAACGACAGAAACGCTATTATCAAAATCCCCTATTTCATTAAAAGTAACATTAAAACAGTTTATCGATGGCCAAGATAAGTCCGTTGAAGAATGTTTCGCTACCGACCTTGTACTTGCTAAAAATTTCATGAGACATGCGGATTTCTTCGAAGGAGTACGCTCTGTTGTCGTTGATAAAGATCAAAATCCGAATTATAAATATAAGCAGTTAAGTGATGTTTCAGAAGAAGATGTAAATCGGTTCTTTAACTTACTAAACGCATAAGTGGTGGTTTACCCCCTCACCAATCATCCGTTCATTCGGGATAAACCTGAGGCTATATATTCGTGTAATTACGCGGATGTATAGCCTCTTTCCTATTTAATATTTTTTAATAAAATTTAATTTTATTAAATCGAAATATGTGCTACACTATTTTTAATCAAATATTCTAAAAATAAAAAGGAGGAGCGACTATGATTGAAAATTTTTTTCTCTTCATCATTATGTCTATTTGTCTTATTATTTTACCTGGTCCTGATACTGCAATGGCCACGAAAAACACATTAGTTGCCGGTAAGATGGGTGGAGTAAAGACAGTGTTCGGCACATGTATTGCACTTTTGATTCATACGTTAGCAGCAGTAATCGGACTATCCGCACTTATTGTAAAGTCAGCTCTTTTATTTTCTATTTTCAAGTACGTTGGAGCTCTATATTTAATTTATATTGGTATTAAAGCCCTTTTAGCAGTAAGAAATAAAGAAAGTGTTGATACAGCCGATATACCTTTAAATCATGAAGACGAACACTCTTCTTGCTTTCGCCAAGGGTTTCTTACAAATTTATTAAACCCGAAAGTTGCAGTCTTCTTTTTAACCTTTTTACCGCAATTTTTAAATCCAAATCATAATACGTTTATCCAACTTCTCGTCATGGGCCTTACTTACCTCGTTTTAACAGTAATTTGGTTCGCTTTTTATATATTTTTAATTGATAAAATTAGTGCTTTTATGAAAAAACCGAAGACGCAACGTTATATTCAAGGGTTAACGGGAATCGTCTTAATTGGTTTTGGTATTAAACTAGCTTTTGAAAAAAATAATTAACAAAACGAAAACCACCACTATTCTAAGTGGTGGTTTTCATTTAATAATCGATTTGGCTGTCTACTCTTTATTAAAACCAGCGCTCAGTTACAACTTTTTTACGTGTATAAAATTGTACACCATCTGTACCATTTGTACCTAAATCACCAAAGAATGAAGCTTTATTTCCTGCGAATGCGAAGAATGCCATTGGTGCTGGAACGTTTACGTTTACACCGATCATACCAGCATCGATATTATCACGGAACGTTTGTGCATGCTTACCGTTTGACGTATAAATAACTGCACCATTTGCAAATTTAGATTGATTTGTTAGTTTAATACCTTCTTCTAAATCTTTAACTCTTACAATGCTTAATACTGGAGCGAAAATTTCATCTTGCCAAATTTTCATTTCTTGATTTACACCATCAAAGATTGTCGCACCTACAAAGTAACCTTCTCCAACTTCTTCCTTAATTTTGCGGCCATCTACTAATAAAGTAGCTCCATCTGCTACACCGCTATTAATATAGCCTAGTACACGCTCTTTATGAGATTCACGAATTAATGGTCCAACATAATTTTCTTCGTGGAAACCATCACCTACTTTTAACTTCTTCGTCTCTGCTACTAGTACGTCGATGAATTCATCAGCAATTTCATCTACTACCGCTACTACTGAACATGCCATGCAGCGTTCTCCACTACTAGCGAATGCAGAACCAATTACACCTTGTACTGTTTTCTCAAGATTGCAATCTGGCATTACAATCGCATGATTTTTTGCACCAGCTAACGCTTGTACACGTTTCCCGTGTTTCGTACCCGTTTCATAAACGTAACGAGCTACTGGCTCAGATCCAACGAACGAAACAGCTTGAATATCTTTATTTTCTAAAATGCTATTTACAACATCTTTTCCGCCTTGTACTAAATTTAATACACCTTTTGGGAAACCAGCTTCATAGAATAACTCTACAAGTCGCTCAGCTAAAAGTGGCGTTCTTTCAGATGTTTTTAATACGAATGTATTACCGCAAGCAATTGCAAGTGGGAACATCCATAATGGAATCATCATTGGGAAGTTAAACGGTGTAATACCCGCAACAACTCCAATTGGATAGCGCCAAATCGATCCATCAATGCCGCTAGCAATATTCGGTAGAGCTTGTCCCATCATTAAATTTGGTGCAGATGTTGCAAGTTCTACTGCTTCAATACCACGCTGTACTTCACCAGTTGCATCTGTTAATGTTTTACCATTTTCAAGCGTAATGATTTTAGCAAGCTCTTCTTTGTTTTCTTGTAAAAGCTGTAAATATTTATACAATTGTCTTGAACGGTTCGGAACTGGCACTTTAGACCATGTTTCGTATGCTGCTTTTGCCGCTTCAACAGCTTTTTCAACATCTTCTTTCGGAGATAGCGGAACGTAAGCGATAATTTTTCCAGTCGCCGGATTTGGAACTGCTTCTACTTCTGTACCAGTAGATTCTACCCACTCACCATTAATATGATTTTTTACTCGTTTAATTTCAGTTGTAATCATTATATTCTCTCCTTTTTTATGATGTATTTACGTCTATTATTTTTGATTAGAAATTAATTGCTCACTAACTTTCTTATATAAAGCAGCCATATCGTTTTCACCATACCCTGCTTCACTTGCTTCTTCATATACATTTAATAGCATTTCGCTTACTGGTAAGTGAAGTTCGCTTTCTTTCGCTAAATCTACTGCAAATCCCAAATCTTTCTTTAATAAATTCACAGTAAAGCCTGGCTCGTAGTTTTCTGATGCAATAAAACTGTTATAATTGCGCTCATAAATTCTACTTTGACCGTAACTTACATTTAAAATATCAAACATTTTATCTAAATCCATATCGTTCTTTTTCGCTAATGTTAAAGCTTCACTCACACCAGCTGTATAAAAACCAATTAATAGATTATTAATTAATTTAACTGTTGTACCACTATCAATCTTCTCACTAACATGGAAAATGTTCGCGCCTAGTACGCCCATGATAGATTCCGTTTTCTCATATACCTCTTTTGATCCACCAACCATAAACGTTAATGTACGATTTTCGGCGCCAATTACCCCACCACTAACAGGTGCTGCTAAAAAGTCTACTTTCTTTTCTTTTGCAGCTTCTTCTAACTGTTTATTTAACTGTGGAGATACAGTACTTGTATCAATTAAAGCCACATTCGAATGACTATTTTCAAATAATCCTTCTTCCCCAAAATATACCGCTTCAACAGCGCGAGGTGAAGGTAAACTTGTAAAGATCACATCGCATGTTTCTGCTAGCTTTGAGATTGATAAGCCAATAATTCCTCCTTCACTTTCAAAGGAAGCTTCAGCCTCTTTATTTAAATCCACACCGTATACTGTGTAACTTGATTTAACTAAATTTTTAGACATTGGAAGACCCATGTTACCTAAACCGATAAAACCAATCTTTTTCATATCGCTTTCCTCCTATTTACACAATATACTTTCCGCGATTTATAATAGCTTTCGCAATCTCTCTCTTTTTTGTAAATACGTTCGTGTATAAAGGCACTAATAATTGACGAATTTCAGTTAAAATCACATGTCTATCTTGTTCTTCTGTAACAGCCGCTGAAAGTATAGAAATCGCCGCTTCTTCTACTTTACGATAGCCTTCTTCACAAATAACGTCAGTTATCATTTGTTTCGTACGCTCTTTCTCTTCACCATTTTTACTAATGGCTTTACTCGTACGTAAAAATGCTGATTCCATGACGTACACGTCCGTTAACATATTTGATAATACACGTGAAAATTCTTGCTCTTGATCAATTTTTAAACCTGGAGTTTTAGAGAGCGTTTTCAAAGATTGTTTCAACAATTTTTTCGCTAATAAAATGTAACGATGGTTTCTTTCGACATTTGCTACATCAATCTCTACTTCAGTATCTTCAATTTGTTCCATTTGATTCATTAACATTTTGGCAACTGTTAATCTATTAATTTCGTTCGTTCCTTCAAAAATACGACTAATTCTAGCATCACGATATAATCGTTCTACTTCGTACTCTTGCATATAACCGTATCCACCATGAATTTGTACTGCTTCATCTACGATATGACCTAGTGTTTCAGAAGCATTTACTTTATTAAGTGCACATTCAATTGCAAATTGAGACATTTTCTTCATAAGATCTTCATCACTCTCATGAATTGCTGCATCAATTACACCCGCTGTACGATAAGCTGCACTTTCTGCACCATATGTAGCAATGATCATATTTGCAATTTTCTCTTGAATCATCGTAAAATCTACTAACTCCGTTTGGAACTGTTTTCTCTCTTTTCCATATTGAACCGACAAACCAATTGCTTGTTTTGCTGTTCCAATATTTCCAAAAGCAAGCTTTAGTCTAGCAAAGTTTAGAATATTAAGAGCTACGTGATGCCCTTTCCCAACTTCTCCTAAAACATTTTCAGCAGGAATGACAACATCTTCTAAAATAAGGGTAGCCGTTGAAGAACCTTTAATCCCCATTTTCTTTTCTTCTAGTCCAATAGATACGCCTTCACATGTTCTTTCGACAATAAACGCTGTCATTCCTTTATTTGTCTTCGCAAAAACAACGTATACATCTGCCATATGAGCATTTGTAATCCACTGTTTCTCACCATTTAACTTCCAAGCTGTACCATCTTCATTTAATACTGCACTCGTTTTTGCACTTAAAGCATCAGAACCAGCATTCGGCTCAGTTAAAGCATAAGCCCCAATCCATTCTCCAGATGCAATTTTCGGCAAATATTTTTCTTTTTGTTCTTTCGTTCCGTAATATATGTAAGGCAATGTACCTACACCTGCGTGTATATTAAATGAAACGCTAAATGCACCAGCGTATCCCATTTTTTCTGCTACAAGTCCTGAAACTGCCTTTCCTAACTCAAATCCACCGTAATCTTCTGGAACCTCGATACTTAATAATCCAAGTTCTCCAGCTTTCTCAAATAATTGACGAGAAACTTTATAGTTATGTTGTTCAATATTCTCCATTTGTGGAACAATTTCTTGCTTAACGAATTGTTCTGTCGTTTTTGCGATTAAATCTTCATCACCAGAAAAATCTTCTGGCGTAAAGAAAGTATGATTCACATCTTTATTAAGCGAAAAAAATTCATCCCACGGTAACTTCGTTTTCTCCATCTGAATCCCCCTATCATTTCGGCCTTACTTACTACTACGTATGCTCGTCTACGATGAGTGGAATTTCTTATTTTTGAAAACAGAAGGCGATGAATTTTCACATCAAGCAGTCCGTTTTGCCAAAGATGTATTCTCATCGCCTTAGTTGTTTTATCCCGCTTTAATGGGCAGTAAGACCCCCGCCTCAAAATTCAGCGAAAGCAAAGAAGTTAGGGGGGGATGAAGAACCCCCCCACTGATTAAAGTTTCACTTTATCTATTGATCCTCTGATAATACTGTTTTTGCAATTCCAGTATCTAATTCTTCAAAGTCATGATATGAAATTGTTTCATATAACTCACTTCTCGTTTGCATATTTGAAAGTGCATCTTTTTGAGAACCTGTTTCCTTAATTAAAGTAAACACATTCTCATATGCTTTCGCTGCAACGCGAAGTGAAGTTACAGGATAAATAACCATTTGGAAGCCCATATTCGCAAATTCCTCTGCACTATAATACGGCGTTTTGCCGAATTCAGTCATATTCGCAAGTAAAGGTGCATTTACTTTACTATTAAATAGACGGAACTCTTCTTCTGATTGAAGCGCTTCAGGGAATATCGCATCTGCGCCTGCTTTTACATAAGCGTTCGCTCTATCTATCGCTTCATCTAAACCTTCTACACCGCGAGCATCTGTGCGCGCTACAATATATAAGCTTGGTACAACTTCTTTAATCGCTTTAATCTTTTGAACTAACTCTTCTGTCGTAACGAGTTTCTTACCATTTAAATGCCCACATTTCTTTGGTAATTGTTGATCTTCAATTTGAACAGCTGCAACTTTCGCTTCTACCATTTCTACCGCTGTTCTCGCTACGTTGAGAACACCGCCAAATCCTGTATCAATATCAACAAGAACTGGTAAGTCTGTAGCTCTTACTAGATCTCTTGCTCTCTCTGCTACTTCAGTAGACGTCACGATTCCTAAATCGGGTAGTCCTTTACTTGCAGTATAAGCAGCTCCTGATAAATAAAGAGCTGAAAAGCCTGTATTTCTCGCAACTAAAGCTGCCATTGCGTCATGAGCACCAGGAATTTGCAAAATATCATTTGCTTCTACTAAAGCTCGGAAGCGATTCGCAAGCTCCTCTTGTGTTGACTGTTTATTCACAACCCAAGCCATTCTAAATTCCCCCTATTATTAAATTAAGAATAGATCTACAAATTCGTTTACATTCATATTTTCTAGTTTCTCTTCATTTAAACAAGCTTCATGAATTTGTTCTTGTTGCTTACTAGAATAATGACCTGCCATATTTGCAGTGAATTTTTGAACAACTTTTGGAATTGCTTCGTCTCTACGGAAACGGTGACCAAGTGGATATTCACATTCCACGTTTTCTGTTACAGTGCCATCTTTGAAATGGGCTTGAACAGCGTTGGCGATTGAGCGCTTGTTCGGGTCAAGGTAATCTAAACTGTACTGTTTGTTTTCAACAACAACCATCTTATTACGTAATTCATCTACACGTGGATCATTTGCTACTGCATCCTCATAATCATCCGCAACGATATCTCCTTTTAATAAACCAATTGCCGTAATGTATTGTAAACAATGATCGCGATCAGCTGGGTTATTTAATGGACCTTCTTTATCAATAATACGGATTGCTGACTCATGAGTTGTAATTGTAATACGATCAATTTCTTCTAATCTTTCTTTAATTTCTGGGTGTAATTTCACAGCACACTCTGCCGCTGTTTGTGCATGGAACTCTGCTGGATATGAAACTTTAAATAATACATTTTCCATTACATATGACTCTAATGGTCTTGCTAACTTTAATTCTTGTTTATTAAATAATACATCTTGGAATCCCCATCCTGGTGCAGATAAAGCTGTTGGATAACCCATTTCACCTTTTAGAGCAGTCATCGCAAGATGAACACCGCGGCTTGTTGCATCACCTGCTGCCCATGATTTACGTGAGCCAGTATTTGGTGCATGACGATATGTACGAAGACTAGAATTATCAATCCATGCATGTGATAATGCATTAAAGATTTCTTCACGTGTTCCGCCAAGCATTTTTGCAACTACAGCAGTTGTTGCTACTTTTACATATAATACGTGGTCAAGACCAACACGGTTTAAGCTGTTTTCTAAAGCAAGTACACCTTGAATTTCATGTGCTTTAATCATCATTTCTAGTACTTCACGTACTTTTAATGGTTCTTTTCCTTCTGAGATACGAACACGGCTAATATAATCTGCAACTGCTAAAATTCCGCCTAAGTTATCAGATGGATGTCCCCACTCTGCTGCAAGCCAAGTATCGTTATAGTCTAACCAACGGATCATACATCCGATATTAAATGCACCTTTCACTGGATCAAGTACATATGACGTCCCTGGTACACGTGTACCATTTGGCACGATTGTTCCTGGTACAACTGGTCCTAGTAATTTCGTACATTCTGGATATTGTAATGCTAAAATTCCACATCCAAGCGTATCAAGTAATACGTAACGAGCAGTACTGAATGCTTCTGCGCTAGTTACCTCTTTATTTAATACATAATCCGCAATTTCTTCTAATAATGCATCTTTTTGTTTAATTTCATTTGTTTTAATCATGCTATTCTTCCCTTTCTGTCGAAAATTCGTTATTATTAATGATGGGTGTCGGTCAAACACCCATCTGGCGGGCGGCGCAAACAACTCCCCAGTTGTTCTTATTTACTAAGTACATGTCGCTCGCCAATGTAATTTACACGTGGACGGAACAATCGATTGTTCGTATGTTGCTCAATTACGTGCGCACATAGGCCCACTGTTCTAGAGCTAAAGAAGATTGGTGTGTAAAGTTGAATTGGGATACCAAGCATCCAATATACTGGAGCTGCATAATAATCAAGGTTTGGATAAATTCCTTTTTCCTTCTCCATAATCTTTTCTCCAGCTTCACACATTTCATATAGTGTATAATCACCTTTTACATCACATAACTGCTTTAAAGCTTCCTTCATCATCAGTGCTCTTGGATCCATCTTCTTCATGTACACACGATGTCCAAAGCCCATAATTTTTTCTTTGTTATATAGTTTCTTCTGTAGCAATTCTTCAAACTTCTCAACATTACCAGCTTCTAAAAGCATGTACATAACGGCTTCGTTTGCACCGCCGTGTAAGCTACCTTTTAAAGAGGCAACTGCACCTGTTAAAGCACCATATAAGTCGGATTGCGTTGATGCAATAACGCGCGCTGTAAATGTAGAATTTGGCATTTCATGTTCACTATATAAAACAAGGGAACGATCAAAGATCTTCTCCTCAAGTTCAGTTGGTTTTTTACCTGTTAACATATAGAAGAAATTCGCGCTATATGTTAATTCCTGAAGGGGCTGAATTGGCTCTTCATTATTTAAAATATGATAGCTATTCGCTACAATGTTTGGTACTTTACTCAATAATTTGTACCCGCGGCTTTTGTTTACCTCTAACGAGCGGTTTTCGATATCATTATCGTAACCAGCTAATGCGGACACACCTGTACGCAATCCATCCATCGGGTGCGTTTCTTTCGGTAATGCCTTTAATACGTTGAATACACCTTCTGGTACCGCGTATTCTTCTTTTAATTTCTTTTCAAGTTTTGCTTTTTCATCCTCATTTGGTAGATGTTCTTCCAATAAAAGGTGCACAATGTCTAAATACTCTTTTGTTTTTGAGAGTTCGATTAAATCATACCCTTGAATTACAATTTCACCTTTCACTGTGTCAAGAAACGAGATTTTCGTCTCCGCTGCCACTATACCATCTAATCCCGGGGAAAATTTTTCTTCAGCTTTCATCATTATTTCCTCCAATCCTAATAGATCTTCGTGCACATAACTGTAAGCCTTTACAATACTGTGAAACTACATTTCTATTTCAATGTATCAGAGTTTTTAGAAGATTTCAATTTATTTTGCAATGATAAGTTTCCTATACTTTTACCGATGTAACAATACAGTTTTTCAAAAATAATTTTCATATTTTATAAAGAAAGGACAGACTTCTTTACATGTCTTATTAAAACAAAATATAAGGATGACTCAGAAAATCCCATAGAATATATCATTTACCCTATTTTCTTAAGAAAATAAAAAAAACGAGCTGTATACATATACAACTCGTTTCTACATGATATTTATTTCACTATCTCATCAATATAATTCTTATATAAAACTTATGTATTTTTAAAAAAGTTATTATTTTACATAATTAAATTGAATTTCTTTCGTTTCCTCATTGTAACATTCAACTAAATGATAGTTTTTAAAGTACTAAAGATTATAAACATCCCCTAAAATAGAATGTCTTCTTTCTCAACTGATATGATTTCTCAGAAACTATCCCTAAAGAATAGTCAGGCTGAATTGAACTATAAATATGTTATCCTTTAACCATCGCAAATCGTTACGTTCAATTGAAATTTTCATCTTTGTTACTCCCGTTTACGCAAATTCTTTTTTACCTAATCGCTGTTTTACAAAAAAGACGAAAATAATTAAAGCAAGTAATCCTGAAATTGCACTACCTGCAAATAAAATACGGTAACCAAACATTTGCGAAACAACTCCAAGTAAAATCGCACCAAGTCCAATCCCTAGATCAAATGCGGTAAAGAACGAAGCGTTAGCAACTCCTCTTTTACTCGGGTCAACAATTGTAATCATCGCTGCTTGCAATGCCGGCTGCGCTGAACCGAACCCAACACCGTATAATACAGCAGCAATAATTACACCCATTAAACTATTTGAAAGTGTTAATACAACTATTGCGATAATAGTAATGCATAGTGCCGGGAGTATGATAAATACTTCACCGTACTTATCTAATAGTTTTCCTGAAATTGGTCGTACAATCGTTAAAGCAACTGCATATACAAGAAAGAATGTCCCAGGATTCACATCAATTGACGATGCAAATAGCGGTAAAAATGACGTAATCCCTCCATATGCAAATGATAAAAAGAAAACAACAATCGTAATTGATAGAACCGATTTTTCAAACAACTGCATTTTCCCTTTTTCTTTTTGTGGTGTGAATGGCATTTTCGTCATGAACGATAATAGGACTGCCATAAAGGATAAAAGAGTTGCTAACAAGAATAGACCGTGAAATGAATAATGTTGTACAACCGATAATCCAATCATCGGGCCGATTGCCATTGCAATTGTCATAGCCATCCCGTACCACCCCATCCCTTCACCACGGCGGGAATCTGGAATAATATCAGTTATCGCTGTTCCAACAGCTGTTGTAGAAACAGCCCATGTCACCCCATGAATAACCCGCAAAACAGCTAAAAGGACAATAGTCGACGCTAAATTATAAGAATACATCGTTATCCCAAAAAAGATGAGTCCGAAAATAATAAAAGATCTTCTACCATATTGATCTAACATTCCTCCGATAATCGGTCGTATTACAACTGCTGCTATTGTAAACATCCCCATCATAAGTCCAACTTGTGATTCGTTGCCACCTATCTCTTTAATAAAGAGCGGCAGCGTTGGAACTAGTAAATAAAATCCTGTAAATAAAAATAACATTGCGAAAGTCATTTGAATAAATGATTTCGTCCATAATCGTTCCATTAAAATTCCTCCATAAACACGTATGTTCTTGCAATTAACACCTCCATTTTACATTTTCTTAATTTCTTTGCCCTCCGTAAATAGACGTATCTTTTTATAATAAATGGTCCACTACCAATTTAAATTGGTCTTACAACTTTATACGTATACATTAGCCTAAAGTCCTATCTATATGTACCTTTATATGCGTGAAAAGAATATACTACTTTATTATCACAACTTAGGAGTGATTATTTTATGTGGGTATCTTCAAGAGTGACAGTCGTCGTTCCTTCGACTCCTGGGATACACGTTCCAGCCGTTCATACAGCTAGTTCCGATGTAGGAATTGAACTTCCTGCAACTTGGCAACAATATCAAATTCCAGGTCAAGTTACTCCCTCATTTTGGCATCATGGCGCACATCCAAGTAGTACTACCTTTCAAAGCCAAAGTTATCCTCCACTACCTCAGGCTCAAGTTTTTTATCATTTCCCTTCCATTTATTTCCAAAATTTCTATGGTACTTTTAACATTTAAACGAAAAAAGCACTTAAGAATGTAATCTATACAAATCTTAAGTGCTTTTTAATATTTTTATAAATTTTTCTTACTGCCCATTATTAGCAGGGGCCTCTCCTGCATTCCCGCCAGTATCTGGTTGTGTGGTCGCTGGTGGAGTTGTATTTCCTTGACCACCTCCATTATTTGCTGGAGGTGTTGTATTTCCTTGGCCTCCTCCATTATTCGCTGGTGGTGTTGTATTTCCTTGACCTCCTCCGTTATTCGCTGGAGGTGTCGTATTTCCTTGGCCTCCTCCATTATTCGCTGGTGGTGTTGTATTTCCTTGGCCTCCTCCGTTATTTACTGGAGGTGTCGTTCCTTGGCCATTTCCATTATTTTGTTCATTTTGTTTCTTTTCTTCTTCTTGTTTCTTTTGCTCTTCTAGTTTCTTTTGTTCTTCTTGCTTCTTCAGTTCCTCTTGTTGCTTTTGTTCTTCTTGTTTCTTTAATTCTTCTTTGTTTTTCTCTTCTTCAGTTTTTTGCTTTTGATCTTGTTTTGGTTGTTCCGTTGTATCCGGTACGCTCGTATTTGGTGAAGAATCACGTTTTTCACCTTTTATACGTAGCTCACTACCTTCTTGAATAACGCTACTTGGCATTTTAAAGCGTGATTTGTCAGTAGCAAACTCACTCATCATTTCTTTAAAGATTAACTGTGCAATTTTCGTATTTTTACTACTAATATACTCGTCTTTACCATCTTTCATATATCCAGTCCATACCGCCATCGTATATTGCGGCGTATAACCTGCAAACCAACTATCACGAGTCGCACTTTCTGGAATGTTATATTGAGCTAATTGTTTTGCAGCATAGTTTGTTGTACCTGTTTTACCAGCTACATCTAAAGAACTAATATTTGCTGCTGTACCAGTACCTGATGTTACTACTGAACGAAGCATATCAGTAATCATATATGCTGTAGAGTCAGCTATAACTTGTTTTGGTTTTTGCTCAAAACTTTGTGACTTGCCGTCTGGATAAACTACTTTCTTAACAAAATGCGGTTTTGCATACTTTCCACCATTACCAAATGTCGCATAAGCACCCGCCATTTCAGTTGGTGAAACTTCATTTGTACCTATAGCTGTTGATTCTGCCAGCGGTTTATTAAATGTAATACCTAATTTCTCAGAGAATTCCTTTGATTTATTAAGTCCTACTTCTTTTGCAGTTTTAACTGCTGGAACGTTACGCGACATTTTTAATGCTTCACGCATAGTAATTGGGCCTAAATGACTTCTGTCCGCATTTCGAAGTTCTTGTCCAGTTGAATATTTAAATGGAGAATCATCGATTTGATGATACGTAGCCCATTTTAAGTATTCAATTGCAGGACCGTAATCAAAGATTGGCTTCATCGTCGAACCAGCTGCACGATCTAATTCAATTGCCATATTATGCCCTTTAAATACTGCTTTATTTTCACCGCGCCCACTACCTATAGCACGAACCTCACCTGTTTTCGTATCCATAAATGTGAAAGCACCTTGGAATTTATCATTTGGATAATTAATAATATTTTCATCTAATATCCTATCAGCAGCTTTCTGTGCATCTTTATCTAAAGTTGTATAAATTTCTAAACCGTCAGAACCAATATTAGCATCTGGCAATTCTTTTTCTACTTCTTTCACAACTGCATCCATAAATGCAGGATATGGCATTGCTTGTACAGTTGCAGTTTTAAGTCCATCTGTTACTTTAACTTTCGAAGCTTCTTCCATTTCTGCCTTTGTAATATAACCATGTCGATTCATTAATTTTAGTACAACATCTCTTCTTTCTGTTGCTCTTTGAATATTGTCCGTTTTCGTTGGATCATAGTTATTCGGTGCTTTCGGTAAACCTGCAAGCATCGCAACTTCTGGTAATGTTAACTCTTTTAATTCTTTACCATAGTAGTTTTGTGCTGCTGTTGCGATTCCATATGAACGGTTTCCTAAATTAATTTTATTTAAATACATTTCTAAAATTTCATGTTTTGAATACTGTTGTTCTAGCTTATACGCTAAATATATTTCCTGAACCTTACGTTTTGATGTTTTTTCCATCGATAAGAAATAGTTTTTAATAACCTGCTGCGTTATCGTACTTCCACCCTGTGAACCGTAATCTCCTTTAAGGCTCACCAACACAGCACGGGCAGTACCTTTGAAGTCTACTCCGCTATGCTCATAAAAACGTGCATCTTCTGTTGCTAAAAATGCATTTTCTACTAATTTAGGAATTTGATCATACGTAACATTCGTCCGTTTTTCTTTCCCATATTCATAAACCAAATCGCCATTTTTATCATAAATTTTTGAAGATAACGGATTAACAAGTTTTGCTTTCTCAAGTTTTGGTGCATCCTTAATCATTACGAAGAAGGTAGCAACCCCTGCCACTAAACCAACAATACCAAGTAATAAACAAGTAATTAAAAACTTACGAAAGAACGATGTTTTCCCTTTTGGTTTTTGTGTTTTAGAAGCTGGCTGTTTTTTCTTTTTAACTTGTCGTCGCTCCTCTCGAGAACGATAATTTTCTGACATGTTACTTTCTCCTGCCTTTCAATTCTCCCGTTGATTTACTTAAAAATATTGAGGTCACTTTCTAAACTGAAGTTAATTAAGAAAGTATATTGACCTGGAGCATTCAATATTTTCCTAATTCACAGATTATAATTTTTAGAATTCTTCGTATACAAACTATTTTCACTTCTATTTACCCTAATAATGCTGCCCCTTTAAGCATAGAATGTAAAAAGTGAATTTTTATACCTCGTATAAATAATATACCTTTTTTTCAAATGGTCAATATTTTCTTATTTATAAATCAAAGGTGAAATAAAAATAGCACAACGATATGTACTTCGTGTGAACTTCCTTATTATTACGTATAACAAACATTTAATATATTGCATATAAGTATAATACCTCTTTAATTATAAGGATTTCAACACCACAAACTCAACATCTAAAAGAAATAATAAAAAATGAAAAGTGAGGAGTTGCGTAATGATGAAGCTATCTCCCGTGAGTTCAAAAAATATAGTTGCTGTTGGCTATAATCCTTTTTCTATGATTTTACGCATTCAATTAAAGAATGGAATGTATGATTTCTTTAACGTGCCTGAAAATATTTACACCGGTTTATTAAGTGCACAATCTAAAACTAATTATCACAATACTTATATTAAAAATTCTTTCCGCTATACGAAAATTTAAACTTAAACAAAATGAAAAAGAAAGGAGGTAATCCCCCTTTCTTTTTCATTTCACGACTCAACTATCTTCTATTTCTCTTATTCATTTCATCATATGCTTGAATTTGTTTTTTTAATCGTCGATCTGCTTTTTTATCATGTACAACTAATATCGCATGGATAACTCCTGGAACCCAAAAAATTAATGTTAATATGAAGTTAATTATTGCTTGAAATGGTTTTCCACAAAATAATACAGCTACAGGCGGAAGAAGAATTGCCAACAAATACATCATCTCTTGAAAACTCCTTGCTTTGTATTTTTTATCTCTCTTCGTACGCTAATAGGACCAATTATTTTTATTTACTACTAATATCTTTTTTACTGCTATATATTCTATTCTAATACCAAAAAACCTATCACTTCAACTTTTCTATTTATGTAAAATTGAAATTTTACACATCTCCTTTATATGAACAATTTCATATGATTATTTTTTCTAACCTTTCTTCTTTCTCTATTAAAGTTAGTCCAATCGCAGAAATAGCCGTTCCTATCGCTTGTATCCAAACACCAATGAGTGCTATTATTCTCTCATTTTTCTTATCAACCGTACTATCCTCCTTTTCAATTTCGTTATTTGATATATTTATAATACCTTGATATGCTTGAAGTCCAGCACCTAAACTTTGCAGAGAATTGCCTAGTATTATAATTCTTTGTATCGCTTTCATCTGAAGCAAAGCTGCTTCTACTCCTAAAAAAGCTCCTATCGATTGTAAACTGTTCCCGACAATAATGAGATAATCATTCTCTTTCAATTGTTCATTTATATTAAAATATGTTCCTATTACATTTGATATATTCCCTAACGCTAATAACTCAATGCCCATTTTATCGAGCATTTCACTTTTAATCTCCAAACATATATTTTGATTTTCTCTTTCGCCTTCATCTTCGGTATCATTACTCGCTATAATTTGTAATATATACCCGAGGGCTTGTAATGAGCTTCCTACAATTACAAGATCTGATTCAACTTTCTCTTCTCCAATAAATCCTCTTGTCGTCCCAATAGCCGCTGTAAGATTTCCTCCTACTTGAAACCATGCTCCCGTCACTTTTAAACCGCTTGGATTCATTCTTATCACCTATTTAGAAATTTTCTATTGCTTTCGAAATACATAAATGGCATCCTCTTTCTCATATTTATTTTCTACATGCAATTTTGTGCATTCTATAATGTGTTAAAAATACAAAAAGCACCTTTAAGGTACTTTTTTATACAAAGTGTGTATCACTGAAAACATGCTAATTCAATGTATATTTACATACATTCTGGGCATGTCAATGAAGCTCCATTTTTATCTACTGTTATATTTAATATATATTTAATCGCATTACGTGACCACATTTCAGGTGTGGGTGATTCATTTACATACTGTGGCGCACATGAATACAGCATTGGAGTGCTAATGCTCCCGCCTGGATCTAAAGCAACAACAGCCATGCCATAGGGCAATTCAAGTGCCATAGATTTCGTGATACCTTCAATTGCAAACTTTGAGGCACAATATGGCGCCAGCTCAGCTTCTCCCTCCCGGCCCCAGCTAGAACTCATATTAATAATCATACCTTCTTTCCTAGCTACCATCGCTGGGACAAATGCCCTAATTACATTTACTACACCATTTACGTTTACATTCATTACATTTTCGAATTCTTGAGCTGTTACTTTCCACAGTGGCGCATTTTTATTAACAATTGATGCATTATTTATTAACAAATCAGGTGCTCTATGTCTATGCAGTATATAATTTGCCCAACTACTTACTTGCTGGGAGTCTGAGACATCAATTATTTGAAAATCATGTATATTACCGTAATATTTTTTCAATTCTTCAATTTTATTTTTTGAACGCCCACAGCCATATATAGTCCATCCCAATTCATGAAATCGATCAACCATTGCACGACCTAACCCTTGCGTCACTCCTGTAATCATTACAATTTTTCCAATTTCGTTTCGTTTCAAATATCTCTCCTCCTTTACAACATTTTACACTCTTCCTTTTCATTCAGCCATTTACTAAAGTATCAACTCATTTCATACTTTAGAAGGAGTTTTTATGTAAATAAAAAGAGTAACCGTAACAGTTACTCATGCTTATATATCAAAAAAATCATTATTTATTTCGTTATTGCTTTTATATTTCAGCTTCTCTTTCCCGCACTTCTCACATCGATACATATAAGCTACACCTAACTTACCATTTTTAAAATCTTCATTATCCTGCATCTTAATAAAACTATATTTATGTTTACAGCGGGATTCATCCCCAAAAATTTCAAACCATTTTTTCAACATAGAACAGTTCACCTCTATGAATGCTTCTTCATCTATTCTTATTACATACTTTTATTTAAATTCTCAATCTCATTTTGCAACTTTTTGAATTGTTCAAAATGCATAGTGATAGATTGACTGTTACCATAATCAACACTATGCTTCACAAATAAGACACCAGTGTCATGAAAAATTGCTTCCAGTTCTTTTCTGATGGTTACTTTCATTATATGTGCTGTTTTAATAGCCGATAAAATTGCAATTTCATTTAACTTTAATTTTATTTCATTTGGACAAAATGCTTCTTCAACCAAAATAACTTCATTGCTATAAATAAGTGCAACAAGATTACTTGATTTTGCATCTGTTAAATCTACTTTTTTTATAACATTATTCATTACATTTTGCCTCCTTTGATTTCGCATATATTAATTATACAATTGTTTTTTAAAATTAATCGACCTTACATTAATTTTAACATACTTTTATTGTAGGATTAAGCTACACTTCAAACGTTTTACTATTCCACAATTTTTGTTACATGAACCATTTGGACTATAAGGCCATATAGTAATGTTAACAAATGATTGTAAAGCGGGTGAAAACTATGCCCTCAGTTGTAGGGAATTTAGTTGTACAAAATAGTAACGGTTCATTTAACTTAGGCGATTTCTACAACGTTTCTCCGAAAGAAAATACGAAGGCTTATAATGGATCTGGTGCTTCAAACGTTGGTTTTGTTGTTAATACTTTTAATGGCGTGAGCGCGACTAATACGTTTGATTCTGACCTTGCAGATCAAAACCAAGTAGGTACAGCTTAGTCCTATTTTTTTCATCGTACTGTTTAGGAATAATAAATTTGTCTATACTATAATCAGGCTGTTACACAGCTATTATTGATTTTTGGAGTACCCTATCTTTTTCTCCCTTTCCCTGGGGCTTAGCAGCTAGTATGAAGCTAGCTGCTTTTTCGTTTCATTTTTTCTGTTCCTCATCTAACAAAAATAAAAAGCTAAAATTTAAAATTCAGCTTCCTTTACGTTATTTCAATAATATCTGTAGTATTAAATACGTAAGTTTTATAAAATGCGTCCGTACATATTACAATGCGCTTTAGCGGGTTTATATGCACAACTGTCATATAGCTTGTAAGTATGTAGCCATCTTCAAAATATGTCACCAATATTTCTTTCTCAGACAATAATGACGTTAATAATTTATCAGAAATTCTCTCTTTTGCTTCTTTTGTTAAGAGCGGTTTTTGTACTTTAAACTTCTCTCCAACAATCTTTCGCATACTTAATAACTGTTCCGACATTACTGTAAATGGAACCCATTCTCTTTCTGCTTTCTTCACCTTTACATCATTCATTTCTTTATCTCCTTGATCATTTATCCATTCTATTTCACATGTATTGTTACTCAATTATTCTTTCATAATGCTAGGCTCATATTTCCCCTGCATTAACAGGTAGTAAAGCTCCCACCTCAAAATCGGCACATGTAAGGTATATAAGTCAAAAACCAACCGCTCGTAAACGTCGAATTGGTGAAAGTTACTAATCAATAGACGATAAGCACCTCACTAATTAATGTTTCACTTTATTTCTAATTCATATACTATCTGCACTCAAAAGAACACTCGTTCTAATTATACACGAACGTACATTCTTTTGAGAAGAGATATAATTATATTTTTAACAAAATATAATTCAAATCATTTTCTTATACATTTATCCATCATTGATTTTCTTCTTCATCAAATGAGTTTTTCACTTCCTATTTAATAGGAAGTTCACATATTTACTAAAAAAAGCGACTTCATACAAAATGAAGTCGCTTTTTTCTAATAACGTATATTTCTATATTTATTTTTCTATCCTGACAAGTGTTCTTTCTAGAATCAAAATTTCATCAATTTTAAAATGATTTATTTTTAATTTTAATTCCCCCACTCGTTCCTTATCTAGGGGCAGATTATATCGTAAGACAAAAAGAAACCAATATTAGCCCCGGGAAATTTGTTATGACCGAAACAAAAGTGTTCAGCCTACCTTTTGACGGCAATTCATCTCCATCTGAATTGTTGGGCTTCACCCGTAACACAAATTAGATGGAGTCTATTTGCCGAAAAGGATAAAGCTAATAGCTTTATCCTTTTCAGTTTGCCACTCATAAAGTTCAATGCCCCAACTCGTTGAAACTTCATACGTGTAACTCGTTTGGAATTGAAACTCTTGTACAATTTCAAGCATACTTTCATCTAAAAAACACGATCCAAAAACAATTACATCATTAGAATCTGGATCTGTTAACGGAATTTATACATTACAGCCTATATAACTTGCTAAACTCATTTTTACTCCTCCAATATTCGTATACAAAATACTTCATATGAATATTTATCTACTCGAATATAAAATCCCTGCCTAAACGAAAAAGTTTTAATTTTTCAAGTTTATTAACCAACTATAAATGAAAGCATATATTATAAAGAACGAACTCACAAAATTTAGGGAATTTATAACGGACCACAATTCGTTCTTTATGAAATTCTATGAAAAGAGAGCAATGTAAACACTCTCTTTTCGTACATACTGTATAAAACTATTTATAAATAATTGCCCCTAATTATTAAATATATTTTGGTTGTACTATTATATGTAACTCCCTCTCTGTTTCTGCTTTTTTGGGGTTACGAAAATACTCTAATTCGTACTTTAATACTTCATACTCAACCATCCCAATCTTAATCCCTTTCGTTTCCTTTAAAATAGATAATAAGTTACTTATATCTTCATCATAAGATTCAAAAACCTTCCCTCCACCTTCTCTTTGAAAAATCACTTTCATATGTTCTCCTCCTACGTAATATATTTATCTAGTGAACTACCCACCACTTAGTACCTCTTACGAGCTCACCCCGAGTGGGGGCTTCTCGGTTCATCGCTACTTTTGATAGCTAACGAATTTGTCCTAGGACAGCCGAGCTAACTCCCTTGTTCCAAAGGTTATTTTATTACTATTTATGCCAACACTAATAAGCGGATGGCTTCCTTTTTGATATTGATCGCTGCATTATAATCACGGCCAATTGTAAGTCCACACAAACACGCATACGTGCGTTCACATAATGGCATTTCTTTTTTATTTCCACAATTACTACAAATCTTTGTAGAAGGAAACCATTTATCTATTTTTACCAACTGTTTTCCTTGTTCTTGTAGCTTATATGCTAAAAATGTCGTGAACATCCCCCAACCATTATCCGCTACACTCTTACCAAATCTAAATGTTCGTGACATTCCTTTCATATGTAAGTCTTCGATTGCTACAACGTCAAAACTCGTAGCTAATTCTTTAGACTTATGATGAAGAAAATTTTTACGTTGATTGGCGACCTTTTCATGCAATTTCGCTACACGAATGCGTTGTTTATTCCAGCGCTCTGAACCTTTCACACGTCTTGCTAATACTCGTTGCGCTTTTGCTAATCTATCTAACATCTGACGATAAAAGCGAGGATAATTGGCTTTCTCATCTTCGCTACTCACATACAATTCAGCCATTGCGAAGTCTAATCCAACTACACGTTCTACTTCTTTTGGAGTGATTTCTTTTTCATATTCGGTCAAAATAGACACGTAATACTTACCAGTTGGTGTCATCGAAATTGTGCACGATTTGATGATATGGTTTTGCGGTATCTCTCTATGTTGCTTCAGTTTCACCATTTTCAATTTTGGTAATTTGATATAACCATGAAATAACATAATATTTCCGTTTACTCGATTCGTTGTATAGGATTTTCTACTCTTTTTACTTTTGAATGTAGGAAAATCACTTTGACCACTAAAAAAATTCTTATACGCAGTTTGCAAGTTTAATTGAACATTGGCCAATGCCAATGAATCAACTTCTTTCAACCATTCATACTCTGTCTTATATTTTGCAGGAGTAGGGAATTTTTCTTTCTTTAGTTCTTCCTTGTCCTCTTTATATTTTTTATATACTTCTATTCGTTCAGCCAGCATTTTGTTATACACAAAACGTACACACCCGAATGTTTTTCGTATGAGATGTGCTTGTTCTTCTGTTGGATACAGACGAAATTTATACGCCTTATTCTGCTTTGGCATATCCATTCACCTCATTTTTCGCTTCATTTTCCATAAGCTATGACGGTGATTACACAACCTGAACACTACAAGATTATTATCTACTTTCATTGTTATACCAAACTTTACCTCTTATAAGAATGATTATATCAGAGGCGAAAAAAATAGGAAAACCAAATGTTTGGCTACGCCAAACCGAAATTCATCTCCCACCTGCCGCTAGACTATCGTCTTTCACACGCCTGAGGAAGGAGACTTCTTTCGGATAATATGTTAAATAATTTGTTTAAAGCATTCTTTCTTCATCCTAAAAATTTCATACTAAAAAAGAACATCCTTTTTTAGTAGCATGCTCTGCTTTTCACTTCATTTCGCATCAATATTTTTCAATAATATTGTATGTTTCATTCTGCAAATTATGCTTATCCACTTCAATAAAATAAAATTTAAATCAATTAGGATTTTGTTCATTCTCGACTAATAATTAGCCTACAAATAGTGGGAGGAAATTGTTAAATTCACTTTATATTTAATGACATTAAACAAAAGAAACATTATAATATCAACATTCTTTGAAGCATTAATCATTCCAATTTAAATTAATTACATAAATTCCCATTGTAATTCTTAATATTTAAATGTAATATTATATTGTCTTACTATCTATTTATAACTCACACACTAATTAGAAAAGGGAACCTATATAGGTTCCCTTTTCTAATTACAATCATTATTTCTTTTCTAGAAATTCAAATGTATTTTTAAAGTCTTTATCATTTACCTTAATATCAGCATTTTTCAATAAATCATTGACTACTTGTTGTTTCCATTTACCTGTCGTATCTTGTAGTCTTTGCTGTTCTAAATCTTTACGAATTTGATCTTTTACTTCATCAAATGGCTTCAATTCTTTTTTATCCGTCACTTTAACAATATGGTACCCGTAAGTTGTTTTTACCGGCTCACTTACTTGTCCTGCATCTAATTTATATGCAGCTTCCTCAAATTCTTTCACCGTTTGCCCTGGAGCAAAACCAGTTATTTCTCCGCCTTGTTCTTTTGAACCAGTATCTTCCGAGTATTGCTTCGCTAAAGCTGCAAAATCTTCACCATTATTTACTTTCTCTTTCACTTCTTTAGCAGTCTTTTCATCTTTCACTAAAATGTGACTTACTTTCATTTCTGGTTTATAGTTTTCTTTTACATCTTTTTCTGTGACCGTCGCTTTAATCGCTTTCTCAAATGCAATTTCTGGCTTCATTTTTTCTTTTAATTCATCTTCGTTTTTCAATCCAACTTGCTCTAAAGTCGATTTGAAGTTGTCGCCCATCTTCTCTTTTGCTTCTTCTACTTGTTTTTTTGCTTCCTCATCTGAAACTTTATATTTATCTAGCAATGCCTTACTTAACACCATTTGGTATAAAGTACTTTCCCCATATTTTTGTCTTAACTCTTTACTTAACTCTTTCTCTGAAACATTTCCTACTTTTGATGTTACTACGTTGTCTGAGGAACCGCATGCAGATAATGCTAGTACTACGCATGAAATAATCGTTCCTAAAAATAGTTTGTTCTTTTTCAATCCAAAATACCTCACTTTTATTATTATATAAGAATAACTATACAGTGTTGTTGTGTAAACAATGTGTTTTCCACATGTAATTCATTTCATTTGAATAAACTAAGTATCATGTTCTTTTTGTTTAAAAATTAAAGGTCATCTTACTATGTATCAGCACGATGACCTTTTACGTATTCCTAAAAACATGTAACTACTAATAGTTACTTAATAGTTATATGTTCCTCCAATATCCAATTATTTTGCCCGATATCTACCGCATTTTTCACTCTGCCCCACACACGAAAAGATTTTGACCCATCAATATTTCCTTTATAGTTTATACATTCAGGTTCTGCATAGTAGTTAACTCCATACCCAACAGGATATTTTGAAGATGCATAAAACCATTTCACATCAAAATATTCCACATATACCCACTGTTTATCGTTTCCTAAGCAAATCATATCTTTATCTGCGCCCCCCCAATAACCACGTAAGACTATATATGGAGTTTTTTGAGTGATTGTACCTGTAAACTGAGGATTCGTAGGATTTTCATATACGTTTATGCCATACCCATCATCATATTTTGAAACTGCAATACCAATACCATTTGGTTGCTGCGCATTCTCTTTTTCAGATAGAATAGATTGATTTACTTGATCTGAGCCTATAAACCAAGAAAGCGACTTATTTCCTATTAATTGATTCAAATCACATTTCCCAATACCAGGAACATATCCTGAATCAGTATATTGCCAAATATCACACGGATATGCTGGCTTATTTCCTCCATAACGAGGAATCCATACAAAATCAACTTCAATATTACGTGATCCAAATGATACATACGTGTGATGCCCGACATATAGCCCTACTTTTTTCGCGCCTAAACGGCGTAATTCATCTATATACGCTTGTATCCCCCCTTGCATATCCATCATCGTTTGAATTTCTGCGTCCACCACCCAAAACTTGGCAGATTTATCGCCACGACTCCAAAAATCTTGTGCCTCTTTCCTTGCATCAGCAATAGATATGAAGCGACAAAACGCATAATTACTAAATGGAATATTGCGTTTTTTCATTTCAGTCACATAATTTTGATACATAAAATCTATCGTATTCGATCCATCTTGAACTCTAGCAATAACTAAATCTAGCTGAGATGCTGCAATATCCCAATTAATCGTTCCATTCCATTTTGAAATATCGATAATATACCCCAATACAATTCATCCCCTTTTTAATATCATATTCAAAGCTTGTCTTATTGAAAGCCCCTTATGCCTAATACTAGCTATTTATAATATAAATAAAGAAAATCTATATTTTTTTCAAAATATACGATCTTTTAATTAAGTTTCTACTAGTTTTTCATAATCTAATCACACCATTAATCTCCATATCATTATCAACTCAACTAAAAATTTCATATTATATATTAATACGCCTTTACAAACTCAACAAAAAACGCAGTATACAATACTGCGTCTTAGGAGCTGATTTCATGGAAAAAAAACCTATCGTGGTCAAAGTTCCACCCAATTCAAAACTAAAAATTACATTTTTCGGCCCTTGTAACGAGGTAATTACAAATGTTTCTATAATTAATCAACTTTCCACACCTAAGTGCCAAACTATTACGCAATATCCAAACTATAAGAAATATGAAACTGAAGTACAATCATTATCCAGTTGTTAATCCGTTTTATTCATACTCCTTACAATTCGGTTAGCTTCGCGACTTTGGTAATAGACCAACATTACTCATTTCATGCTATTCCATTGATAATCTATTGATTTTTTACACGTTTTTATTAGTCGAGCATATATTATCGTATGGAGATTATCCACTCATAAAACCTATCTTTCTTTAGAGCGTACTTTTTATGTATGCTCTTTTTTTATTTACCTCTCATTCTGTACACATAAACCTGCTCACTTTTATATTTCACGGGCAATCAACCTACCTGCTGCTTATAAACAATTTAATCAATGTGTAATCAACAATACTCCTTTATTTATTATACATTCACTATTCTGTTAAATTAGTGTATTCATTCAATCATCATTCATTAATATATTCCCCTTCTAAATTGACCATAAATGTATTAAAATTCTTTATATACTCAAGGAGGTCAAATATGTTCAAGTTGCATCCCATACTACTCATCTTAGGATTTATTTTATTTTTATATAGTGTAATCGTCTTAATGTTTTTCCTTTCTATACAATAGCAATACCTACACAAACCTATGTTAAATATGTAATTTCTATATAGTAAAGAAAAAGCCCGTAATTATACGGCCTTTTATGTATTTATAAAATAAGATGTCTTTTCTATTCCATAAGACGACTAGCAAATATAATGCCTAAGAACTTTCACAATCATGTTACTCATTTCGTTGTACGCTTTTTATTACCTGCAGAATATCTAATACTCATAATAAGCTAGCACTTTCAACCTTACATCCTAGCATGTGAAATTCTCCTGAAACAAACTATATTTAACCTATTTACTTATATATTTTAGAAAAACAATAATAATCCCCCACCATTTGGTAAAGGGGATTAACAAAACCTACTGAAAAGTAATATATTCTCTTCGTTATTTTATTGGTGAAGGAAATCTTGCAGCTTCAAAATGAACCGTATTCAAACCATTAACATTTTGAACAATTACTCCAGCAACACTACTCTCAGCAAAAACTTCAACTGAATCCCCTGCTTCTAATTGAAGAATAGACGTTACTGAAACATCATTGTTAAAAAATACACCGGTCCCAAAGAAATCATTATCAATTGCTATTGCTGGATTTCCATTCACACGAATTTCAACTCTAGCTCTGTAATTTACATTAAAATCATTTGGAGAGAATGTTATATTCCCTAATACACTATATACCCCTTTAGTCTTCGGAATAAAAATAGATGTTGCTGCATTATATTCATTCGCTAAATCAAACTGTTCATTTTGAAATAATACTTTAACTGAAGTATTTTCCGGAACAGGTTGATTCATTGTATTAACAGCTCTAAATGCAGACGCCCTTACAAGCTTTTCTTTCTTATCATCACAACAATTCACTTGTACATACTTTCTATCACATTGACTATTTTTTCTAAAGCAATCGTGACTTTTCTTTTTGTAATCTTTACAATACTTACAGTGATAATAAGACGTAGTAGGTCCCCCTTTAAATTTATTATTACATACTATGCAATATAGATTAGAATAGCTTGGACAAACTGTTACTATTTTCAATAAAATAAAATATCCCCACCATTTTGGTGAGGATTATTCTTTCTCTTTTGTTTACTCGACTTTATTTAATTGGAGAGCTTCAAAATGTGAGCCGTCTTCTGAAGGACTTAAAACTCCATCTATGCTACTTTGTGCATAAACCTCAACTTGATCCCCTTCATTCAATTGAATAATCGTCGAAACACTTACTACATTTCCAAAACCTATTGGACCGAAAAAGTCATTATCTATAGCTATTGCTGCGTTTCCATTTACACGAATTTCTACACGAGCTCTATAATTTAAGCTAGGATCGTTTGGAAAGAAACCAATCGTTCCAATAATAGAGTAAACTCCTCTAGTCTTCGGAATAAAAATAGACGTTACTGGATTATACTCATTTGCTAAATCAAATTGTTCATTTTGGAACAATACCTTTACAAAAGTATTGGCAGGAACCGTTTGATTCACCGTATTTCTAGCTCTAAATGCAGATGCCCTAACAAGCTTCTCCTCGTTGTCATTACACTTACTCGTGCTCTTACAACAATCATGCTGTTTCTTTTTATACTCTTTACAATACTTACAGTAGTAATAGCAAGACATACTAGTTCCCCTTTTATGCTTATTACTACATATTATGTAAGAGGGATTCGCAATGTTTGGACGAGCTATTGTTTTAGCACTATACTTGTCGCCTATTTATATACACTTGAGAGGAAAACATATTAATAAAAACACAACCTAGATGTATCGTGCAATCCATTTGGATTGCACGATACATCTATTTTACTTTCAATACAAAAAAGAGCGAATCTACATTCGCTCTTTCCCACATATTTACGGCCCAAAGCTTACCATCCAACCTAACATAAATCCAAATATAGCAAACAGCAGCATAAAAACAAATAAACGTATGATATGCCACTTTAAATAGCCCTGATTTTACCTTTTGGTTTTCATAGTCTTCTAAATGAAGATACGCCCTATAAAAAGTCTCCTGCATCAAGTCCTCCGCTACGTGATGGCTACGAGAAAAGGAAAATAAATACCGGTACACATCGTTTATATAAACCTTATATATTTCTTCAATCTCCATCCCCCTCCTCCTCTCATATATAACACGAATAAATAAATTAAAAAGTTGCATTATTTTTCCTATTTTTTTATTAATAAAAAAATAACATTTACACATTTCAATAACTATTTACAATTATAAACAAAATACTAGATATTATGGCTGTAAATATCTTTCAAAATCAGTAAAAAAACAATTCAGATGTTCTCCTGCTTTTTGTAGGTTGATAGTTATAGGTCAATCATCCTGTACGATATACCCGCAGATAGGACTTCGTTGTTACATCTGGATCTGGTCCGCGTAAATAAATGTTCATATATCCTTGCATACAGAGCCACTAACCATCATTTGTCATGATAAAATAATTCTCACTTTTTCTTTAATCGGTATCTTCTCATCAAAAAAAACACTTGTAGTATGTACGGAGATTATCTCATCGGTTAATTACAAATTGTAGGTGAGGACTATTTGGCACTAACATATATCCCTCTCCATTTGCGGGTAATAAGACTCCCAAAAAAATTTCGGAACATGCAAGAAAGGTAGGTAGGAGCCGGATCGTCCGTATATGTCCAATTGGCGAGGACTAATAATCGGTTTGGGATACCTGCCCCCTACTGATTAAACTTTCAATTTATAGATTAAATACAGTTCCATATGGGATAGTAAGAAAAGAACTTCCATACGGTGTGATTTGATGCACTGGGTAAAAATACTCCATAGATGAATAATACGGCTGGATACCTTGTTGCTGCATTTGCATTTGTTGTTGCATTTGTAACGCTTGTTGAACAGCTTGAACTGTACTTTGTGCTCCACTAAACGTTATTGATGTACCATACGCTGGTCGCATACCAGCTTGAGTAGCAAAATAAGAATAAAACATTACTTTCATCTCACTTCCCTAAAAGTAATTACAAGTTATGTTATGATCCTTTATTTCAGTGGGTGCGGAGAGTTAATCTATTAGCTTTGATTAGGTTTAAAGATTTTTATTATCTGTTACACTTTCATATTTCATTTACAAGGTTCATCTACTAATACTAATTTAATTTTTGAAGGAGCATTTCATTAACAAGTTTCTGATAACTATTTTTTAAATTCGACTACTTTCAAAATTTTAGAAATGAATGTTTAAGATTACTAAAATAGATTACTTATCTATACAACCTTCACAAAATAAAAACACCCTAAACGGATGCTTTATTTTTCACTACTTTTATTCATTAACAATAATTCAATTGTCCTCGTATTTCACCATTAGAATGTTGTACTGTATGAACATTAATATATATGTTTCCAGATATGATTTCATTTACAAGAGTACCTAATGTTTGACCCGCTAACGGCCCGACCAAATCTTCTTGAGTAATCATTCCCGTAAGAGTTGCACACTCTATTGAAACTGGATTTGTTATAGGTCCAAATAAAAAAGCTACAACAGGACCGTTCGTTCCTTTTGACCCAAGATGCAGATGGGCAGCTACTACATCCTCTATATCGAATAAATCTAGCTTGAATTTTAAGCTAAGCTTGTCCGGGCTTAATTTAAAGAAAGCCTCTCCTCGAGCACCTGTTTCTACTGGTGGAACTTCATTCCTACCGCGTAACTTTGCAAAGAACATATTTACCACTCCTACGTTGTTATATACTCCTAATATATTCTTGTCCTTCATATATAGTGTTAATAAATCAGGTATTAGTCTACTTAATTTTTTTATACCATAGGTTAAATTATCAATTTCTATTAAATTCATCAATCTGACTATTACGTATTTAAATTTCATTCATATACTATATTAGATTACTCGGAAGGAGGCGAAAGTATGGAAAGCTGTGTTTTGTTCGTTAATGGACAACCTCTTTTAGTGGTCTCAGTCGCTGGAATCGAAATTGCTAGATTAGAAGTTTCTCTTCAAGTAGCATTGACCTTAATAGCATTAGGAATTCCAATCTGTGCATAAACGTTAGGTATCTATTCAAAAGAGAGCTTAGGCTCTCTTTTTTATTTATATCTTTCCTTCACAACAAAAAAAGACACCACTAAAAGCACGGCATCGCGTAAAATAACTGCTATTTGTTTAATCATTTCTTCACTAGCAACCCTAATTCATGTAGAATTTCTGAGAACGAATAGCCATATGCAAAACCTACAATACGAATCCCTGGAATCCATCTATGTTCTAAATTTTCATTGTATGTTTTCTTATAATACTTTAATTTAGAATCTATACTGTATTTGTCGTTAATAATTACTTCATCGCTATGAAATCCATCCATTTCAATCTGAACAGCTACGTACTCTGCTCCCTCAATAAAGGCTTTATTATAACACTTTTC
This sequence comes from Bacillus sp. BML-BC051, assembly GCF_019656175.1. Lineage (NCBI taxonomy): Bacteria > Bacillati > Bacillota > Bacilli > Caryophanales > Bacillaceae > Bacillus > Bacillus sp. BML-BC051. Next base: position 34,697 of record NZ_BPLI01000049.1, on the reverse strand, counting down.
TAATTCTTCTAATATCACTCCCATTATTAACCTCCTTTCCAAATGGGTGTTTTGTTCAATAAAAAAGAGCATCTAGATCAGTAGATGCGAAGATATATAAAAGGTAAGCTCTTGGAGTATTTAATAGATTATAAAATGGTTGCTTGTCCTACAATATATTATATGATTTTCATATAAAAATGGTTCATCAAAAAACAAGCTGAAAACTTCATATTCATAGCCCAACCCTTGTATGCAATGAAGTAACTGATTAACTTTAAGAACTTGAAAAACAGTCACACATTATCCATATCACGCTCTAATCATATTTTCTAATCTTCTAAAATTCTTTTACAAAATAAAAAAGCAGCTGTTAAGCTACTTTACATTCGTTTTATCCCCAAGAGAAATGATATATATATTCTCCCGTTACACTTTGATTAATCCCATTAATTCTAGCAAACCGCATTAAGTCCGCTCCTTGAAGAAAATACATCGCAAGCATTACTGGCACTTGTGACCACATAAACTGATAAAGCTCCTCGACTCTCTGGTTTGTTGAAACAATTAGATCATTTACAGGCCCTTGATTCCATACAGAAGTTCTAACTGAATTAAACGGAAGATCTTTCCCATTAACGACTATTCGTGCCATGCTTTGAGTTATGTCCACATCAATTCCCTCCATCATTACAAAAATCGGACCTGTGTATTTACTCCTATTGTTATAAATATTCTTTACTTTCATAAATGTCTAAGGCAAATCTCTATTTTTCACTTCTATTCAAATTAATTTATTTATTAAAGTAAAAAACAAATTAATTTTTAGTATTCAACTCCCGCAACTTGCATGACATTTAAATCTTTTATAACCTTGTTCACTTTTAACAATCTGATATGCAAAATTACATATCTTATTATCTCAATATCACTTTATTAACTACACTTTAATAAGAATCCATTTAAACACCCTGATAAATCAACGTTTGTAAATTAATTCCTTATTCAGAAATCCACCCCTTTATCCTTAAACACTATATTCGAATAATTATATTGGAATTTCTTGTTGTATACACATCTATCTTTTTCAGGTATTATATACGAGAAGAGTAAGGTAAGAGTTACTCTTTGCCATTTTAGGAAAGGTCCTGTTGGAAACAACAGGACTTTTTTTCATATAATCACACTTCTATTTATCCCCACCTTATAACTATTGTATTATTTATCAAAAACACTATGCTCACGTAACACACATCTGTAAATCAATGAATATGCATGCACTTCATAAAGAAAATAAAAAAGCAAGTTATTCGTCATTTTAACGATAGCGTGTTTCACTCACACCTCCTTAAAAATGCAGGATTTCCCTCTCAAACATCGAATTAGTAATGCTTGGAAAGGGGGTGTAACATGGCGGAAATTAAAGTGGGACTTACACAATTTTTAGACTTCACACTAAAAAGTAGTGCAGCTAAAACAAATTTTGTAAAGAATCTAAAATCTCAACCTGAATATCACCCAGTTTTTGATTACTGGAAACAATTACGAGAAACTATTATTAAATTTCATAAAAACGAACTACCTTTTGACTGTTTTGAAACATTAGTACAAACTGTTGACCAGAAGAAAAAGCAAAACTACATTGATGTTATAAAGCAGTACAAAAAATTTATTAAAAACAAAGACGTCTCTTGGTTTGATCCAGGTAAATCACATTGGTTATCAGATAATTTAATCGTCCGCTCATCACCTGAACTCGGTTTGCTCATTAACGATGAGCCGCATCTTATTAAACTGTTTTTCAAAGGAAAAAAAGAGCGAATTGATAAATATAACATCAACTCAACACTGACATTATTAAATGAATCAACGTTTTCAAATGAATATAACGATATGAATTATACGGTCCTTAACATCCAAAAGAACAGAATGTATACGAATAACTCTATTAATAATGATCATTTAATAGCTCTTGAATCAGAAGCCCACCAGCTTTCTTATTTATGGAATAAGGTGTAAAAGGATATAGGTATCTATTTCAATATCTTTTTCATGCGTGATTTGGGCACAATTTTCACAAATCCAATTCGTTTTTGAAGCTCACCTTCTTGTTTCTCACAAACAATGCAAGGTGGGTATTTTTGTTTCTTTACCCATTTCAACAACCTAATTCCCCCTGACTTCTTAACCGCTAAATAATTCCCAAAATGTTCTTATGATCCCTTACGCGTTCCACATCATGTTTTTTCTTTCACTCTATACAATAGAGTACAGCAATTTCCCCTCTTGTTAGTCACGTTTCTTTCACCCACATTACTTTATTTGGTTGTAATTATTGCTGGGACTCAGCTAACTCCGCCCTAATCTCTTCTCTCACAACTTCACGAATAAATTCTTATAACGATTCCTCTAAATTCATACATGCATCCCCTACATCATTTTTTAAATTTCCTGCTTGTTGTTTAATTCACTCATAAAATTTATGAGTGATCATCCACCGTTTAACTTTTCTAAGTACCAGAAAGAGATTGCTTGTTTTATCCGACATTACAGGCGCTTCATAAACATCTGAGGAAAAGAACGTTTTAGCAATGGCTATCATGAATACAATTTGATCTACCCTACTTATACCTTATAATTCAGAAGTTTGACACAGCTCATGAAAAAGCTTATAAAGAAAAGTAAGGTTCCTAATATTCGTTTCTAGGATCTAAAAGATTACAAGTAAACGTTTAGTAGGTATCATACTGGACACTTACCAAGATGTTGTACCAGGAATTTAAGAAACTACGGTGAATCAATTTGCAAACGAATTATTTGGAAAGAAAACTTTCGTTAGAAGTTTTCGTTTCACAGCAAATACACCAACTAATCAACCTAAAATATTAATAGTGAAAAAGGAGAAACAAACATGAAAGAAATCAAATCAGAACAGGAATTCAAAGACATCATCGCAAGCGAGGAGCCAGTAGTTGTTAAGTTCTTTACTACATGGTGCCCTGATTGCGTTCGTATGGACAACTTTATCGGAGATGTAATGGAAGAGTTCAATAAGTTTGAATGGTATTCTATTAATAAAGATGAGTTCCCAAGTATCGCTGAAGAGTATCAAGTAATGGGTATTCCAAGTTTACTTGTATATCAAAATGGCGAGAAGCTAGGTCACTTGCATAGTGCTAACGCAAAAACTGAAGAGCAAGTTACTGAGTTTTTAGAAGCATACTAAGATGAAAACCCTCTGAAAAATATTTTCTAGAGGGTTTTTATTTTGCCCAATCATCTTTCAGCAGTGTAGTATACTGATTCATCATAATACATGTACCCTTTCACCTATCTCTCGATCAAAATCGCGTTTACACCCTAACTTTGCACTTTACAACATATTTTTCCTTCACGAAACTTTGTTATCCCCTTCTTAAAAAGCTAAAAAACGTCAACAATGTTTGTATAGACCCACACGAGTTTCGTTTGGTACTCTATTTATAGAAAGAAATTCCTTGTAGAAAGGTGAGTGATTAAAATGGATACTCTTTCTCATAAAGAAGCTGATAAAGGTGCAATTGTCAGCATTATGGCCTACATATTTTTATCCTCTATGAAAATCATCATCAGTTATATTACCCTCTCTAGCGCATTACGTGCTGACGGTTTAAATAACTTAACGGATATCGGTGCTTCTTTAGCAATATTAATTGGTTTAAAAATTTCTCGTAAACCTCGTGACCCAGATCATCCTTATGGGCATTCGCGCGCAGAACAAATTGCATCACTTGTTGCTTCTTTCATTATGGCAACGGTCGGTTTAGAAGTTGTTATTAGTGCCATTCAATCTTTTTTAAATCCGAAACAAGCAGCGCCTAATGTACTTGCTGCATGGGTAGCCTTATTTTCTGCTGTCGTTATGTACTGTGTGTATTTGTATACGAAAAAGGTTGCAGCACGCACAAAAAGTAAATCATTAGAAGCCGCTGCAAAGGATAATTTATCAGATGCTCTCGTAAGTATCGGTACAGTAGTAGGTATTGTCGGTTCACAGTTCCAACTGCCTATTTTAGATCCTATTGCCGCTTTACTTGTCGGCCTTATTATTTGTAAAACTGCATGGGAGATTTTCGTAGAATCTTCTCATATGTTAACAGATGGAATCGATCCAGATAAGATGGAAGAGTACGCTGGTGCTATTGAACATATTGGCGGCGTGGAAAACATCGTAGATATTCGCGCTCGGATGTACGGAAATCAAACGTACGTTGATATTACAATCGAGGTTGATGCTCGTATGGATGTTGGTGAAAGTCATTGTATTACTGACAACATCGAGGCTATGCTCCGGAAAAAGTATGGCATTTACCACGCACACATTCATGTTGAACCAATGGAAAAAGAACCTATTATGACATAGGTTCTTTTTTAATGAACGTTTTATGAAATATAACACATAAAACGAGCCAGCTACCGCCAGCTGCCCATCCTGCTAATATGTCAGATGGATAGTGCACGCCAAGATAAATTCGGCTAACTGAAATAGATAATACAACAAAGCTCGCTATAAAAATAATCAACAATTTTTTATGCAATGTAATACGTTCTTCTGTAATTGTGACGTATGCAATAAATCCTAAAAAAGCAGTAGCATTCATCGTATGACCGCTCGGAAAACTATAACCAGTTGCCGTAACAAGCTGCGTTACATCAGGTCTTGCTCGTTCGTACCATAGTTTAAGCATACTGTTTAAATAACGAGATCCATAATAATTAATTGTTAGAAGTAATGCACTAAGCAACTTTTTTCTAACGAGAAAATACATTACAAGAATAATGAGCAACGGAAAATATATTCTTTTGGAACCGATAAAAGACACCCAAGTAAAATAGGCTGTCAAATAATCGTTTCGAAAACTTTGAATAAAATGCGCGACTATATTGTCAAATTTCTCAATACAAGCGGTATGATACGAAAGTGATAATACGACAAAACAGATGAGTAGCGTAAAACTTAACAAGTATAAATGTCGATATCGTTTCACATACATAACCTCACTATGCAAAAAAAATGGAGCGGTTGTTTTAGTTTTCCTCTCCATTTCTTTTTTATGCATAGTTTATTAAAAAATATAATTGTTAATTTTTTCTTTCATTGCTGGAATATCTTCATTTGTTACTGTAAAGCGAATCACTTTCTCGTCAAGATCAAGCGCTTCTGCAAATAAACCTGCTAATCCGCGAGATTTTCTGTCTACTTCCATAATAATCTCTAATCGATCGTAAGCGCTTGGCAAGATTAATAATTCTAGCTCATCTAATTTCCCATAATACTCTCCGGAAACCGGAACAAACTCAAATTCTTGCGCAAATGGAACTTGCTTACGTAATCGATACGGTAATTCTTCACATTCTATATGACGCGCTTTAAAACCTAATTGTTGTACACTCTCTAACACACTATTTAATAGTGCATTTGGCAACACTTGAATGTAATCACGATCACTTGGATCTATACTGCGTTTAATATCAAGGCCTGTATGCACCCAAACTGTTTTCATTCCAAGTGTAAGCGGCGTTTCCACTGGCATTATAAATGAAAATGGAATTTCTTTTTTTTCATTCGGCTCAACAGAAAAAGGTTCTGTTAACCGAACTCGCTCTAGATCATAAGTTGCTGTTACTTTTTTATCATCCACTTCTCGTACATACGATGTTGATAACGTTAAGTAAATGCTTTCAATTTGTTGGCTAACTGAACCACCAGTTATATGAACCTTACCTAGTATCTCTTCTCCAACAATATACTCATCTTTTTCAAGAACTGTATCTACTTTTGCATTACCAATACCAACGCTTGCTAAAAACTTTTGAAACATGGATCCTCCATCCTTTCTAAAGCAAAAGCTACATCTTTTTTTAAATCTTGTACATTCTCATAGTATGGCATTTTTATTTGTAACATTCGCATAAGCATTTCACGGTTATAATTTTCCAAAGTTAATTCGTCATACCATGGTTTTTCATGTTTTTCATTAGATTCATAGCCTGCATATAATAAAAATAACGAGAAATGACCAAGCGCATAAAAATCACTACGAAAGTGAACTTCTCGCATCAAAGCTTGTTCACCTTCGTAAGTTGTAGCTCGTTCATCACCCTCACCCTTTAATTTAGCTAATCCAAAATCAATAATACTAATTTTATTTTCTTTCATTAATATATTCGGAATGCGTAAATCTCGGTGGATAATACCTTTACTATGAAACACCGATACAATTTCTAATATTTCATATAAGATTTTAAAAACTTCACGTTCTGTATATACATGCCCATCTAAGAAAATATAATCTTCGAAATTTTCGCCTGGCATATATTCCATCACAAAAAAGCTTTTTTTCTCCCATACGAAATGATCATATAAACTAGGAATTGCATGATGATTTAATGTTTGTAAAATCATTTTCTCTTGTTCAAATGATTTTCTACCAGACTCATACCTTTGTTTACTTTGTCTTAATTGTTTTAAGACTTTATATCTATTTATTTGTAAGTCATTAACGGCATATGTAACCCCATAACTGCCCATTCCAATTACTGATTCAATTTTGTAACGTTCTGCAACGATTGTATTTTTTCGCAGTGGTCTATCAAATAAAGCTAGTATACGACGCCATTTCATCAGCTACTTGAAAAGAAGCTACGGCTTTTACGCTTTCTTTTATAATGTTGATGCCCATAACCAGATGAACGTCGTTTATAATCGCTACTTGAATAAGAGCGACCTCTATGGCGATAATCACTACTAGAATACGAACGATATTTTTTCCTACCTAATAAAGAATCAATAATTTTTTTGAACATCCCTTCACCTCTTGAGTAAAATTTTCTCTTAATTATACCAACTATTACCGACTATATTTGTGACAAGTTTGTAAAGAGTAAAAAACGACGAGTTAAGCCCGTCGTTACTTTCACTCATCCTCTTCATCAAACACTTCATCAATCATACATTTCTCTAATAAGTACTCGAATGTAATATCTGCGAGATCTTCAATTTCTTCTCGTTTTGGGACGTATCCTCTTTCAATTAGTTGCTCATAAAAAAACTCCGCAATCTCTTCCGTATCAATTACGACTTCAATTTCCTTCATGAGCATCACTCCTTTATTTCTGTTTTATGAAAAAATCTCAAAAATATGTATATGAGATTAGAAAAATAGTTTTTCTTTTTTTATAGGTCATATCCTTTGGACGAGATGCATACGATGGTAGTACAAGCTATCAAAAAGGGGGATTTAATTATGGAATACCAATATGAGGTAGAACAAGAAGTAGGGCAAACAAAAGAAGAGTTCATGCATGAAGATCAATGGGCAGACTCTCTTATTAAATGGCTTTTTATTTTTTTAATAATTGTAGGCATACCTTATACTGCATATGTTGTTGTTCAATTCATTCTCTCTTTCTAGTTAACTATTTTTTCTCTGTCAATTTAACTAAATAATTATGAACAACATCCATAACAATTTTGTATTCTTCATCTTTAAATGTATCAAATAACAATTGATAATCGTTATAAATATCAAGTAATCCATCAATGATTTCTTGACGATTTGTCTTAACACTCACTTTTTTTGAGTTGTTAATTGACTTTAATTTTCCTAAATCTAATTTATTCATACCAGCTTTATCTTGTTTCATTTTCTTCAAAATTGCATTTGCCGTTTGAGCGTTGGCAAGTAGCGTTAAATCTGATTCATCTGCTTCTAACCATTCACCATCTGTAATTCGTGACAATTCATATATTGTATCTTCCCATGCGTCATTTTTATATCTCCATACTTCTGTACGAAAACCAACAATTCGAAACACATCTTTATCGTATCCTGTTACTTGCACGAGATCACCAAATGTGAAATTATAATTTAATTCAATCCATTCAGTTTCACCCTTTTTCATGTCTTGCTCTGAAACGTGCTGCAATGTTTGCTCTACGTAAAATCCATCGTGATTATTGACTTCGTATACGTAAACTCCATCTAATACCTTCATATTTGTGATTTTACCAACGGTTCCATATAGCGTAATCACGACTATGTCCCCTACGTTATATTTAGGTTGCTTTTTCCTTGCCATCTATATCTCTCCTTTTTTTGACGTCGTGATTTTGATAACAGTATATGCAACCTACATAAAAACGCTTATCACAGAAGCGTATATTCATAAATTTTTTCAATAAAAAATATCACCATATGAAAATTTGTTTACAACGTAAAAAAAGCTAGCAAATAGACTAGCTTCACGTCAGAATTTTCATATTGTTTTCATCTCTCTTGTATGTATAAATCCCAAGCTTCATCAAATATAGACATACTTTCTAGCATTCCACTTAATTCTAAGTATGAACTAATTTCATCGTAATCTTCAGATTGCTTCGGAAAGCTTAAATCATCGTACATTGCCTCTGCTAAATTCGAAATTTCATTACTAAATAAAGCGGCACGATGCTTCATCATATAGTGGTAAAATGTCTTTTTCAAAAATATTCCCTACCTTTCTAACTTGGATACATTATACAAGGCAAAATAGAAAAAAACCAGCATAAAAGCTGGTTAAAAGTCGAAATAATTTCTTTTTAATAGACGTGGTCTTCCCATTAATTCTTCATATGTTAGTTGTTTTGGTAAATCTTTCGTATAAATTAAAAACAATTGATCTTCTATTTCTTTCACTGTTTGATCTGCTTGATAGTCCATACCACATGAGGAACAAGAAATGCATGGTGTCTCTTGGATTTCAATGGCTTTCGTACCATCTGGTAATTCCCAATATACAGTATTCAAGCTTTCTTTCGCTTCTGTACTGTCACACCACATACAATTCATACTGCATCACCCTCATTTTTTTTGTCGTTTTCTTCTAATTTAGCCATTTGCGATTGATACTTTTTATCTTTAAGTTGATCGCGCTTATCACGTTTATCTTTTAGCGATGCATGAGTGTCATTATCTTCATAGTCTTTACGACGACTCATACGCTGTAAGTCGTCTGGAACAAGGTTGAATTTCTTATCACTCATAAGACCTGCGATACCAACATCTGAACGTTTTTCTTCATAGTTTGGATAGATTTCTTTAAAGTACCCTTCTGCTCTTCCAGGGATATAGCTCTCTGGCTCTGGATACGTTGTAATAACACCTTCAAAGTTACGAAGCACAACTTTATCTGCACTTTGCGAAATTAAATAGTTTGGTTGAAGCGCAATTTTCCCGCCGCCTCCTGGTGCATCAACAACAAATGTTGGAACCGCATAACCAGATGTATGACCGCGTAAACCTTCAATAATTTCAAGACCTTTAGATACTGGTGCACGGAAATGACCAATACCTTCAGATAAGTCACATTGATAAATGTAGTATGGACGTACACGGATTTTTACTAAGTCATGCATAAGTTTTTTCATAATTGGAACGCTGTCGTTAATACCAGCTAAAATTACTGCTTGGTTTCCAATTGGAACACCAGCATTTGCTAGCATTTCACATGCCTTTTTCGATTCCTCTGTAATTTCAATAGAAGTATTGAAATGTGTATTCAGCCATACTGGATGGTATTTTTTAATAATGTTACATAAGTTTTCTGTAATACGCTGCGGGAATACTACCGGCGCTCTCGTTCCGATACGAATAATCTCGACATGCGGAATCTCTCGTAAATTTTTTAATACATATTCTAAAATTTTATCGTTAATAAGAAGACCGTCACCACCAGAAATTAATACATCTCGTACTTGTGGTGTATCACGAATGTAACCAATTGCATCATCTAATTGTTTCTTCGGCACACCCATTCCAATTTGTCCACTAAAACGACGGCGTGTACAGTAACGACAATACATAGAACATTGATTCGTTACTAAGAATAATACGCGGTCAGGATAACGATGCGTTAACCCTGGAACTGGTGAATCTTCATCTTCATGAAGCGGATCTTCTAAATCATATTTTGTTTTATATAACTCTTCCGAGATCGGTACAGATTGCATCCGAATCGGACAGCGTGGGTCATCAGGATTCATTAGCCAAGCATAGTACGGTGTAATATTTAACGGGATCGTTTTTGTTGAAATTTTAACACCTTCTTCTTCTTCAGGTATTAAATTAATCACTTTCTTTAAGTCATCCAAAGTTTTGATCGTATTCGTTAATTGCCAAACCCAGTCATTCCATTGTTCTTCAGTAACATCCTTCCACAACTCGATATCCTTCCAGTGACGATTTGGTTTGTATACATCATGTAACATTGCTATTCCCCCTTTTTATACGCTCATCCTTTATATAAGCAATAGTTATGCCAACTTTACATTATTGATAAGTAAATGTACGGAGAACGCTATTACATCAGCAAAAAAATATTTGTAAGCACTGTATGAAATCCATACATACTATCATATTCATTACTTTTTATATATGTAAACGCTCTTTTATTGGTGCAAACACACAAAAACCGCCAATTATTCGGCGGTTTTGTCGTACTTACTCAGTTTATATTGCAGCGTTTGGCGAGGGATACCTAACATTTTTGCAGCTTGTAATATATTACCTTCCGTTTCAATTAACGCTTGATCTATTAATTCCTTTTCCGTTTGATGAAGCGCTTCTCTAAGTGGCAATATGCTCTTCTTCTTCGGAAGACTCTCTTTCCGAAATGTACGTGGTAAACAATTTGCTGTTAATGTATTACCTTCTGCAATTATGACAGCATGTTCAATCGTATGTTTTAGCTCCCGAACATTTCCAGGCCATTGGTAAGCTTCTAGTCTTTCTTTCGCTTCCTTATCCATTTGAAGTACACCTTTTTTATAACTTTTATTATATTCTTTCAAAAAATAAGACGCTAATAATAATACATCCTCAGTTCTTTCACGGAGCGGCGGAATATATAATGAAAAGACATTTAATCGATAATATAAATCAGTGCGAATTTTATTCTCTTTTAAACATATTTCTGGTGGCTGATTCATTGCGGTAATAACGCGAACATCTACTTTTCTCGTCTTATTATCACCAATACGACGAATAACACCATCTTCTAATACACGTAGCATTTTCGCTTGTAAATCGAGTGGCATGGAATTCAGTTCATCTAAAAACAATGTCCCTCCATCTACAAGTTCAAACAATCCCGCTCGTTCAATTGCTCCAGTATAGCTACCTTTCGTCGTTCCAAACAATAAACTTTCTAATAGCGACTCTGGCAAAGCTGCGCAGTTTTGTGCAATAAACGGCTTGTTTTTCCGTTTAGAAGCTTCATGAATCGCTTGTACAAATAGCTCTTTCCCTGTTCCTGTTTCCCCATATATTAAAACATTTGCATCAGTTGGCGCTACTTTTTGTGCTAATTCTTTCGTCTGTTTAAACCGAGCATCATTCGTCACGATCGTCTCAAATGCAACATGCTTTTTGATTGCTTTTTTTCTAGATGACCGCTTTATTTTTGACTGCAAATCGACAATTGTATCCGTAAGTTTTTGAACTGTGGAATAATCCTTTGCAATTTCAACAGCTCCAGCAATATTTCCATCTATAAAAATAGGTAACGTCGTATTTACTGTACAAATGTCTTCCCCATTTAAATTTTGATAATGTTGCACTTGATGAACGATTGGTTTTTTTGTATCTAACACTTTCATTAACGTACTTGTATCCCTAGATAAAGAAGGGAACGCTTCTAATAAATGTTTACCTAACACTTTTTCAATTTTTGACCCATCATGTTTTGCAGCTACGGTATTATAAAAAATTGTAATACCATTTTCATCTACTGCGTGTATAGCCTCATCAATACTGCCCAAAATCGCTTCAATGACTTCTTGTGTCGAAACTGCTAGCAATGTCATCCCCCCTCTTGCCGAAAATCCAGCAATTATATGCCGGATTTTCGGCATACCTATGTGCGATTATAAGCATGACGATTCCGTTCTATTTTTATACCGTACTATTTAGACAAATCTTTCACCCATATATTCATATCTTCCAGCTTATCGAAAATATAGCAATTGTTCGCCAGTCTTCCTGTATACGTATAACCTAACTGTTGAAAGGCCGCATTCATTCCAAAAGAAAGCGATCGAGCAATTGTATAGGAACAGAAAATCGATTTTTCTTGCAATTCTTCTTCTAACTTAATTAGTAAACTTTTCATAAACCCATGCTTACGATATTCGGGTAAAGTAGCACAATTCGTTAATTCTGCATTCCCTTCTTTTATATTCATTTCTGCAGATGCTGTACTAATTATTTTCCCCTCGAATTCATACACATAGTATATTGTATCGTCTTCTTTCATCGTTTGTTTTACATAACTCGCTTCGTTTAAAGGAGTCGGATACACTTCAAATACTTTTCCAAAGACAACGGCTAATTCTTCCGCGTCCTCTTCTGTCGCTTTTCTTAATAAAAATTTCTCTGGGACTATTTTTCCCTTTACTTCTTTTGCTTTAACACCGCTTAAGATGGTATCTTCCTCAGCCCAATGAATACTATTTCGTCTTTCATCATTAATAAATTTCACGAAGAAATATGCATCATGACCTTGAAAATAATGCGGTATTGTTGCTTCCAATAAAAAACCGAAAGAGAGCCATGTAGAAACATGCTCTCCCTTTCCTTTAATAATACATTTAGTGAAAGAATGCTTCTCTGCTAATTCGTCCATTGTTTGGATAATCCTCTCAATATTTCCTGTGTAGTGGTCTACTCGAATACGTTTATTAAAATAGTCTAAAACGCCTTCTACTGTATAGCCATTCGTCTGTTCTCTAAAAGATTCATAGTATTTCATTTTTTCACCTCACACCAATCTAGTAATGTACATGCAATAACTTTTGCGGCAGCTATCATTTTATCAACTTCTATATATTCGTTTGGATAATGTGCTACTTTCGTCTCTCCTGGACCAAATACTATCGTTGGTACACCTGCGATTTGTGTAAATAAACCTCCATCAGTCCCCCAAGGAGACGCTTCAATAATTGGTTTGTTCCCTTCGATTTCAACAAAGTTATGCTCGAGTGTCGTAATTAACTCATGATTTTCTTCTAGTTCACCAGGAACCCATCTCGCTCCAAACCATTCTACTTCTACAGGATTTTCAACAAACCAATTGTCCACATCATTTAATTCAGCGATCCAATTCTCGAACTCTTCTTTTGCTGCCTCTATAGTCTCATTCGGCGCAATACCACATCTTCCTTCTAAAATTAACGAATCCGGAACAGAACTTGGCCAGCTCCCACCTTCAATTTTTCCAATATTAATTGGAATTGGAATCGGGATTCCTTTAAATAATGGATCTGTAATTCGATCATTTCTCTTCTCTTCCAATTTTCTCAAATGATCTACAACAAACATACTTTTTTCAATTGCACTTACTCCTTCATAACGCGTTCCACCGTGTGCTGCTTTACCTTTCACATGTAGACGAAACCACATGGAACCTTGTTGTTTCGGGAAAAACTTCATATTTGTCGGTTCTGGAATAATGACACCATCCGCTTTATATCCTCGTAATATAGTCGCTAATGTTCCTGCCCCGCCGCTCTCTTCTTCTATTACACTTTGAAAATAAATATCTCCTTTTAATTCAATACCAGATTCAATAATGGCTTCCATCGCAAGCATTAGTGCGACATTTCCGCCTTTCATATCCGTTGTTCCACGACCATATATACGATTCCCTATTTGCTCACCACTATAAGGGTGATGGTCCCACTGATTCACATCTCCTTCTGGTACGACATCAATATGTCCATTTAATATCATAGATTTCCCGTCGCCACTTCCTTTTAAAGTTGCCACTATGTTCGGGCTATCTGAAAAACTTGTACGCGGTGATACAAAATAAGGATGATCTTTCATTTTAGAAAATGAAGGTTCCCAAATATCAAGATCTAAACCTAGCTCACGTAATTTTTCAATCACAATTGCCTGCGCACCACTTTCATCACCAGATACGCTTTTTTCTTGAATTAATCGTTTTAAAAATTTTACGCTTTCCTCTTCATGACTCTCGATATAATCACAAATTTTCTTTTTTAATTGCTCCATATATTACATCTCCCCTCATTCAATTACTAGTAAGTTAGAGCCAATTTTGAAATCAGCTTCTGTATGTTGTCTTATATCTTCCACAGTGTATGGGCTCATTAATTCTTGTAAAATGAGTCCACTCTGCGTCACTTCCATAACTGCCATATCCGTAATAATTAAATCTACACATTTCTTTGAAGTTAATGGTAATGTACACTCCGAAACAATTTTTGCATTTCCGTATTTATCGACATGATTCATCACTACAACGACTCGCTTCGCTTTTTGTGCCAAATCCATCGCTCCCCCAATACCTGGAACGCGTTTTCCTGGTACAATCCAGTTCGCTAAATCACCATTCTCACTTACTTGTAATGAACCAAGAATCGTTATGTCTAATAAACCTTTTCGAATCATCCCAAACGCTGTACAACTATCAAAATAGCTCGCTCCTGTAATAAGAGAAGTCGGTAAACCTGCTGCATTACATAAATTTTCGTCTTCATTCCCTTTGCTTGGCGTAGGTCCCATGCCTACAATTCCATTTTCCGCATGAAACATAACGTTTATATCGTCAGGAAGATGATTCGGTACAAGCGATGGTATACCAATACCTAAATTTACAATCATACCATTCTGTATTTCTTTCGCCGCGCGCCTAGCAATCTTATCTCTCACTTCTACGCCCATACCCATTTCCAATTCACTCCTTCCGACGGTACAATATAATTTACAAACACTCCTGGGACAACAATTTCTTCTGGATCTAAACTTCCAAGTGGAACGATTTCCTCTGCTTCTACAATCGTTATATCCCCTGCCATAGCTACGTGAGGGTTCATGTTACGAGCACTTTTATCAAACACAAGATTACCAAACGGATCCGCTTTTTTCGCATATACAATTGCAACCTCAGCAGTTAATGCTGTTTCAACTAAATATGTCTTACCATTCATTTCAACTGTACGTTTTCCCTCTTCTACAATCGTATCAACACCTACATCAACTAATACGCCTCCAAGTCCTACACCACCAGCGCGAATACGCTCTGCTAATGTTCCTTGAGGGGAAAACTCGATTTGCAACCTTCCTTCGTTTAGCTGTCTTCCTGCATTTGGATTTGAACCAATATGTGAAGTGATTAATGATTTTACTCTTTCATTCGTAACAAGTCGACCGATTCCTACATCAGGAAATCCCGTGTCATTTCCTATTAAATTTAAATTTGTAACTCCTTTTTCTAAAATCGCCTGTATTAAAGATGGAGGGGATCCAATCCCCCCAAATCCTCCAAACATTAATGTCATATCATCGTGGAACAAAGAAATTACTTCCTCTATCTCTTTTAATTTACCGAATGTATTCGTAATAGTTGTCATGCGATACTATGCCCTCCTTTTTGCATCATTTCTTCTACACTTTTTGCAAAAATTGAAAGTAATTCATCTAACTCGGAATATGTAGTTGTCATCGGCGGTGCTACAAGCAGTGCACTATCTTCTTTTCCTGCTTGCCCTGAAACAGCTTGGTATAAAAGAAGACCATTTTTAGCTGCAACCGAAATAAGTTCCGACGCTTTTGTAAACGGTTGCAATTCTACTCCAATCAGCAACCCTTTTCCGCGTACATCAGCAATGATTGTCGATTGTTGCTGAACTTTCTGTAGTCCTTTTATTAAATACTCTCCTTTTTCTGCTGTTTTTTCAGGTAGATTATGTTTCTCCATATACTCAATAACAGCTAGAGCTGTTGCTGCAGATAATGGATTTGCACTTAATGTATGCCCACTCATAACTGAACGCGACCCACGTAAAATTGGCTCCATAACACGGTCACTTACAATCGTCGCTGCCATCGGTGTATATCCAGCTCCTAAACCTTTACCAAGAGTCATAATATCCGGTTCTACACCCCAATGCTCCATCGCAAACCATGCGCCAGTACGACCAAGCCCTGTCATTACTTCATCCGCAATAAATAAAATATCGTAATGACTACAAATATCTTTAATGACTTTATAATATTCTTTCGGCGGAACGACTGCGCCCCCAGCTGCTCCGATAATTGGTTCAGCGATAAAAGCTGCGATATGTTCTGCACCAATTCTTTCAATTGATCTTTCTAGTTCAGTCGCACAAGCAAGCTGACAAGTTGGATATACCTTTTGCACCGGACATCTAAAACAATATGGAGCTGGAATAGTTGGATAATCTTCTAAAATTGACACGAAACGTTGTCTGCGCAGTGGATGCCCAGACATTGATAAGGCTCCCATCGTAATACCGTGATAACTCATCCATCGTGACAAAATTTTATGTTTCCCTTGAATACCTCGCTCTTGAAAATGCTGGATTGCAATTTTCATAGCTGTTTCATTTGCTTCCGTACCACTATTCACAAAAAAGCTCCAGTTCAAATCTCCTACACTTAAATCGCTTAATTTCTTCGCTAATTTTTCAGCTGGTTCACTCGTAAACTGTGATCTATAAACGAAAGCAATCTCCTCTGCTTGCTTTTTGATAACGTCCGCAATCTCCTTTACGCCATGCCCAATACCTGCCGTAATTGCCCCTGACGAGCCATCAAAATATTTATTTCCGTTTTGATCATACAAATACACACCTTTTCCATGTGAAATCATTGGATACGGCTGACCAACAAGTGGTTTAATTAAGTAATCGCGCATAGCGCTCCCCCATTTCTCCAATTTGTATATATATATGAAGAAAATTGACGTTTCTTTCATAAAAAAGAACCCTCTGCGAAAGCAGTGATTTTATCAAAAAACTATTATAAAATATACAAATGAGTGCTTAATATTAATTTATAAAACAGAAAATTCAGAACTCAAATCGAAGACCAACCCTTATCTATACGCTCAACTAACCCTCCTTTATATAAAATAAATGCTTCACTACATGTTTTCTTAACATAATGTCAGCTTCCCTCAATTGCCGACATTGTGTAAACTTCGACGAAACTCCCTTTAAACTCCTTCCTATTCTCCTACTTTATATTGCATATTTTCAAACAAATCTCGACAATTAATCCCACTAAATGCATAGCAATTATTTTAAAGAAACCAAGATTCCACATACATCCCCATCCGTTTTATACAATAAAAAAAGAACCGATTAACCACATTAATCAGTTCGGCACGACGCTCTTTTATCAGTTAACACCTTCACTTGCTAACGTAAATAGAAACAATAGCATTACAAATTCAAATTTCATCCTACAGCCTAAAGCACAAAATCGTCCATAACTCCACTCACAAATCCTTGCGGGATATCCCCATCCCAATATTTCATTCCTTTCCTCAATTTCAAACTACCTTTCCTTTATAATTTATGTAGGACAATTATCACTTTGTATGTGTATTCGCCCATAATTTAAAAAATCCCTAGTTTTCTAAGAATTTGGGACATGTTTTCGATATTTCACTTGTTTCACTCTTAAGTTTTAATTTCGAAATACAAACTTCATCAGCTCATATGGAGAAAATATTGTTGTGTCCTCTAGAAATTTATAACTCTCGTTCACCTAAACTACACTTATCCGTAAAAATACTTATTATTAATTCCCTACCTTTCTCTTTTAAAAACAATTTTTTTGCATAACCTCTTTCTTGCTAAGCATATAGTGTTAATGATGACAAAGGAGGAATGTTCATGTCTCAATCTGAAATCGAAAAATTAGGACAAGAAGCTACACGTTACGAACAGCTCGCTCGTTACTATCAATTTCATAATCCGAAAAAATATGTAGAACTATATATGAAATATTATGATGCACTTACGAAACTTGTACAGGCATATGAAAAAAGAGATTCACAAGAAGCTGCTTTACCGTCACACATAAGGTTTTTTCACTCAGCTTCCAATACACCCGCGGTTGACATTTTAGTAAACGGTCAAAAGGTTATTAAAAATATTTCATTTAAACAATTTAGTCCCTATTTAACATTAGTACAAGGTAAATACCGTATAGATATTGTTCCTGTCGGCAATGAAACTCCCATCTTTTCAGCTTTAGTACCGATAATGGGAAATCACTCTTATACTTTTGCCGCAATAAATAGTGACAATCATATACAACTACAACCTATGCTTGATAATACACATTTACCAGCTGGTCAAGCAAAAATACGCTTTGTACATTTTTCTCCGGATACCCCTGTTGTGAATGTAAGTTTAAAAGGTGGAGATCATTTATTTGAAAATGTACTCTTTAAACAAATTACAGATTTTTTAGAAGTTAGCCCTGGTACAGCAGATATTGAAGTTTCACTCGCAGATAATGCAAGTGTCTTGCTAACTATACCGAATTTCAAAGTCGAACCGAACATCATTTATACCATTTCAATTTTAGGTTATTCAACGAAAGATCCTAAATTAGAAGCCGTTATCCTTACAAATTAAAACAGTCTACACCATTCATTTGGTGTAGACTGTTTATTTTTGAAACTCAATTTGAAATTCTGTCCAATCGTTATCTGAACGACACATAATGGACCCATTATGTTTTTCTACAATTTGTTTACATACAAATAACCCAATACCAGTTCCTAACTTTTTAGTAGTTACAAATGGTTCGAAAATCGTTTCTACATTTTCAGCTGGAATCATTGGTCCATTATTTTTTATTACAATTCGAATTGCTTGATCTTCTTCAAATACATCAACGATAATTTTTCGTTCTTCTTTTATCGATTCAAGAGCGTCAATTGAGTTCATTAATATATTTAAAAATACTTGTCTCACTTCACTCCGATAACCAACAAGCGGAATTGGGTACGGCAAATTCTTTTCAATCGATACATTTGCATTAACCAAACTCGGATATAAGAACTGTATAATATCTTGAAACAAATCATTGAGCCAAAATTGTTCTGATTCCGTCCACATTTCTTTTTTCGATACGAGTAAAAATTGCGAAATCCGAAAGTTTAATTGGTCTAATTCATGCGAAATAATATCTAAATACGATAAACTAGGATGATCTGCCTTTAATAATTTGACAAATCCCATAATTGAAGTAAGTGGGTTACGAAATTCATGTACAAAACTAGCTGACATTTGCCCTAATATCGTCAGCCTTTCTTTATGTGTTTCGTTAATATATTGCTGTTTTTCCTCTAAATTTCTTGATATAATTTCCGAGTATTTTAAAACAGTATAATAAATTAATTTATCAAAACAAGTATGTATTTGAGCCATAATTGGTTTCAATTCACGTGCGCTAACATCTAATTCACACATCGCTTCAAAAAGCTCATTTCTTCCCACGTTTGCATTATAAACAAAATCTCCAATATTCGCATCTGCTCCTGCACGTTCAATAGCAATTTTCTCGCATAATGGCTGAAGATAATCTATATCTTTTTCTTCCATAGTAAGTTCGATAATTAACTCTAATAAATCCTCTCCATTTTGAACTGCTTCTAGTTTAAATGGATCTTTATCGGAAATTATCATTTTGTTTTTCCAGTTCTCAACGAATTGGTGCCTGTTGTTTTTCAAGTACGAACAAAATACTTCTTTAATATCCTTATCGATTGGAAAAACCCCCATTCCCTCCATTTCCATACGACGAACACCCTTTATATTTTGAATATTAACACAAAAAATGCGATTCGTTAATAGATTATTGTCACATTTTGTTAATATGTGTTGATAAAATTTTTAATGCCTTCATTAATTGTTTAGATTGATACATTCTATTTTCCTTCCTTTCATTCAAAATTTTTAACATTCGATGCGACTTTTTTTGCATCCTGCCTCATTCTTTCGTACAATAGAAAATGAAAGGTGTGAAAAATATGGTAAATAAAAATGTGGAAGATTATCTCCAAGAAGGCATTTACGGCCAAAAGCAGAACAAACCAGAAGAACGTAATATGTATTTAACTACATTACGTGAGCGTGTAGAAATCGCTTTAACTATCGGTCAAGTAATGCAAAGTAATGTATATTCTGAAGTAGCTAGTAGTATGCGCGCTTCTCAATCATTACAAATATTCCTAAATGGTGGCATTGCTTACCCACATTTATCAAAATACATTAAATTAGCAAATGAAAAAAATGTTCCTTTTACAATTGTTCAAAATAAAGGCATAGAAACACCCATCGGTTTAGTATTATCTCATAGCACTGCTGTTGACAAAGAACAAATTTATGTAGAAGATGCTATTTTCAAACAAGAAATGAAGTAAAAGGTACACTTGATTAAATGAAATCGTATCGAGAAACCTAAAACAAACAATAAAAAACGAGTATGGAATCGTAAACATTTCCTGCTCGTTTTTTATTATGATGTTTAAGCTCAATCTACTTTATTTTTTAATACAGACTAATTTCATTTCTGTCATCTCTTCTATTGCATATTTAATTCCTTCACGCCCCGTGCCGCTTTCTTTCACACCACCGTAAGGCATATGATCTACCCTAAACGTTGGAATGTCATTAATCATGACACCACCAACTTCAAGCTCGTCAATTGCACGCATTGCTTTAAACAAATTATTTGTAAATACACCTGCTTGTAGACCGTAACGTGAATGATTTACTTGCTCTATCGCTTCATCAAACTCTTTAAATGTATTTACTGTCATAAGTGGACCAAATACTTCTTGGCACTGTACAGATACATACTCCGGAACATTTGTTAATACAGTTGGTTCAAAAATCCTTGCATCATGTTTCTTACCACCGTATAAAACAGCTGCCCCTTCCTTAATAGCTTCTTGCACCCACATTTCAATTCGCTCTACATCTTTTTTCGAAATTAAAGCCGATACATCCGTTTCTTCATGTAATGGATCCCCAACAACAACTGTTTCCATAGCTTTCTTTAGCTTTGAAAGAAATTCATCTGTTCTCTTTTCATGTACAAAAACACGTTGTACTGAAATACAAACTTGTCCATTATTAACAAATGCTCCCCATTTTACACGTTCAATTAATTCATCTGTTAATTCTACATCTTCATCAATAATAACAGCAGCGTTTGATCCTAGTTCTAACGTAACTCGCTTTAACCCAGCCTTTGCCTTAATTCCGATTCCAACTTTCGGACTTCCCGTAAATGTAATGGAAGCAATATCATCATTTGTAACTAGCGCCTCACCTACTGTTGAACCAGGACCAGATATAATATTTAAAGCTCCTTTTGGCAATCCCGCCTCTTCAAATAGTTCAACTAATGCGTAAGACGATAATGGCGTTTGATCAGCTGGTTTTAACACAACTGTATTTCCAGCAGCAATTGCAGGGCCGACTTTATGTGCTACTAAATTTAATGGGAAATTAAAGGGTGTAATAGCTCCTATAACCCCAATCGGTTTTCGTATTGTGTATGCAATACGTCCATCTGCACCAGGTGCTGCATCAAGTGGCAGTGTCTCGCCGTATATACGCTTCGCTTCTTCCGCCGCAAATTTGTATGTCTGAACGGTACGATCTACTTCTCCCCTTGCAGCACGAATTGGTTTTGCAGCCTCTTTTGCAATAATCTCTGCAAATTCTTCTCTTCTTTCATCCATTTTTTGTGCAACCTTCTCTAAAATAGTCGCACGATCATATGCAGATAATGTATTCATTTTTTTCATTGCATTTTTTGCAGCAGTAACAGCCTCTTGTACATCTTCTTCCGTTCCTTGTGCAATTTCCGCTAACGTTTCTTCAGAATATGGTGCATATAATGTTTTATACGTGTCTACAGACTTCCAATCTCCATTTATATATAAATGCTTTTTCATAATTCTTCTCCTTCCAAATATATGTATACAACAATACTTCACCTAGTGAAAGGTCTGACTTATGCCATTGTATCATAGCCCTTATTCTGCCAAAAACATTATGCTCAAAAAAACTCTGCCATATAGCAGAGTCTACGAACTAATTTGTTCTTGAAATGGAATTTGTTTTTCATCTTCTAAAATAACAATTGATTCTAGAGTTTTTGTAACTTCTAGTCTCTTTATATAGTGTCCATCTAATTCTTTCACACAAAACTTATAATTTTCAATTTCAATGAAATCCTCTTCAGCAATTTCTATATTTTTCGTTAAAATCCAGCCACCTATTGTATCAACACCATTATCATCAATCGTTAAACCTAATAACGTATTCACTTCACTAACAAGCACTTTTCCCTCTAGAATTGTTTTCGTTTCACTAACTTGTTGAATTTCTGGCTGTTCATCTGTATCAAACTCATCTTGAATATCTCCAACTATTTCTTCTAAAATGTCTTCAACTGTAACAAGTCCAGATGTACCACCATATTCATCTATCAATATAGCAATATGCGTTCTTTCTTTTTGCATTTTTAAAAATAGGTCGTGTATTGGGATAGAGTCGATAACTAAAATGATTGGCCTAATATATTGATCTACTTTCTTATTACTTACTGCATTATGCTGCACAAAATCTGTGAAAATATCTTTAAAGTTTACAAAGCCTATTACGTGATCTTTGTCTCCATCTACAACTGGATATCTCGTATATTTTTCCCGGGACATTTTTTGCAAAGCTTCTTCAGCAGGCATTTCTTTACTTATAATATGCATTTCAGTTCGGGGTACCATTATTTCTTTCGCGATACGATCATCAAATTCAAAAATTTTATTTACATATTTATATTCAGACTGATTAATCTCTCCATTTTTGTAACTTTCTGAAACTAACAACCGTAATTCTTCTTCTGAATGAACCTCATCGTGCCCTTTCGGTGGTTTCAGCCCTAACAACTTCGTAATAATTCGAGCTGATCCATTTAGGATCCAAATAAATGGAAACGCCATACGATAAAAGAAAATTAACGGTTTAGCAACAAACAAACTCACTTGTTCAGCTTTTTGAATCGCGAATGTTTTTGGGGCCAATTCCCCTATTACAACATGTAAAAATGTAATAAACAAAAATACTAAAATTACAGCAAAAATGTCTGCCAGTTGAGTAGAAATGTTCAAATTTACAAAAAGCGTGTCGAACATTTGCTTTAACGCAGGTTTACCAAACCACCCAATCCCCAGAGCTGTAACTGTAATTCCTAGCTGACAAGCAGATAAATATTCGTCTAAGTTTGTAATGACTGTTTTGACAGATGTTGCGCGATTATTTCCTTCTGCAATTAAATAGTCAATTCGTGAACTTCGCACTTTAACAATTGCAAATTCTGCTGCAACGAAAAATGCCGTTAAGGCAATTAAAACAATCACTATACTTATACTATATATGTCCAAATACTTCTCCTTACTTACATTGTAAGCAAGGAAGCCACCTCCTACTTAATTTTATTCAAGTGAAGTAAGCATTCTAATACTCTAACAAAATTCTACATTAGCAACCACCTTTTTATATATTATATGCATACATAAAAAAGATATTTATCATTATGATAATCTAATTCATTTCCCTTAGTCAAATGATTCTAAATCTTAAGATAAAACATTTTTATATACACGATATATTCTTCACAGCTTCATTTCGTGAAAAAACACTTTCTTTGCCGATTCCACACTTCTTTTGTCACCTTAGAAGGGAACTTCCTTCATAGATCGAAATCATTCAACAGGATATATATAGGAGGGATTATTTTGGAATATAAAACACCATTTATCGCAAAAAAATTAGGTGTTAGCCCAAAGGCTGTTGTCCGGATTGCACAACAATTAAATCTTACGATAGAAAAAAATAAATATGGTCACTTTATTTTCACACAAGATGATTTAAATCAAATGTTAGAATTCCATCTATCACAAATAGAGCAGTCCCCAAACTCTCATCCTACTCAAAAAACATCATCAAATGATGTTGAAGAATTAAAAACGCAAATAAATACAATTGTTCAAAACAAATCATCACATGAATTTGAGCAATTAGCAGCTCAATTAAACACTATTACGAGAAGGCTAGATCGAATGGAAGAACAAATGCAAGATAAGGCAAATGATGTTGTTACGTACCAACTTTTACAACATCGCCGTGAAATGGAGGAAATGTTAGAGCGAATTCAAAAGCTAGAAGCTTCCCTGAAGAAAGAAGAACCAATATATATTACTCCCGATTCAAAACCAACATATGAACGAGAAAAGAAGCCGAAGCGCCGCAAAATGATTTTTAGTATATTTGGATTATAATTTTTAGACCCTTATTAAAATAATAAGGGTCTTTTTTCATGAAGAATGACTTCATATTAAAATAGCATTCTCTTTATTACATATATTCATTTCGCTTTATTTTGTTAACATAATATTTTTACTGTATTCTGCGATTAATGCCTGTGCATGAGCATTCCCTTGAATCACATCTCGAAATTCTTTTAAAGAATACAAATGCGTAGCCCCTTTTCGGGCATGAATTCGCACTGGTACACCTTGTAAAGTATCATGAAACTGAAATGGCTTATCTACCGGTTCAATTGGGAAACCGAGTGTTAATAAATACATATACATTCTTTTTGTCACTGCTGCAATATACCATTCTGCTTTCGTTTCTAATGCATGCATAAATAAAATAGCTGTTAGTCTTTTGAAGTGTCCTCTCCCACGAGACGTTTTCGCAATACTCAACTTGCCTATTTCATACACATTTTTCAAATCTTTCACTAAATCATTTTTAGAAAACGGATAGAAAAACTCAGAATTTGATTGCTCTGGTTCCGTATACTTAATACATTCTACTGTACCAATATGATGTTCATCTTCTATTAATAAAAATCGTGATGGATTTAAATTACGTTCTACGAACATTAAGTTTCTTTCTTCACAAAAATCTCCCCATAGTTGCTCGAACCAAAAATGTTCTTCTTTTGTTTGAACACGCTGGAACATATTTACCCGCCTTTCCCATCGCCGCTCTGTTTTTGATAACGCTTTCACTATCTATCATATAAGAACAAATCTTCGTATGCAACTAAAAATATTTATGACTTATTATATTCTGTAAAACGAATTAAATTCCATCTTAATCGTCTTTTATCCCTCATGTACCGTTCTTCTAACAACATACTTATATTACTTTCAAATTCAAATCGTATAAAGTTGTCTTCCATACAGCATATATTTCTTCTTAATCTAAAAAAATCCTTTATAAAAAAGGATTTTTTTACTTCTTCATGCTTTTTAACCACTTCTCAAAAATTTGTACCATTCCATGTTTTCCGGCTAATTTCTCTTCCCCTTGTTTCGTTTTATATGGATATAATTGCAAAAACACACCACACCCGGACTCAATTCTTTTACTATGCATATGACTTCCTGGATATACACAAATAACTTCATAAATGGCCCTTCGATAATATACTCTCTTTCCATCCTGTTCTTCTACATATTTTATAGACCAGTACTTATACATTTGCTCAGTTGCCTTCGTATTTCCAACGTGCTGAAAAATGTTGTACATGGGGCTATACTTCACTTCAATAATAATAGAAGATTGATATACGTATTTCCCTTCTTCCTTTACATAACAGTCTAAGCGAATGTCTGGCTTCTTCGTATCTTCTCCATTATAAAAATTACTCCCTTTACTTAATGCAATAAGGGGATGAGTTTCAATTAAATCATTAAATGCGACATGTACTCTCATATCATCTCGATGTAAAACTACTGTCGTTCCATCCTGTAATCCATCTACATAAAAATGTTCTTGAATTTGTTCACGAATGGAATTTCTAGCCTCAAAACCAATTTGCTCTAACATGGAAATAACGATAAAAAAAGCGTAATATTCATACACTAAAAATGTTGGTTTATAAACAAATAATAAAGATGGAGATTGTTCTGTATATTGTGGAAGTACATCTAAATGCTGTAGTAGTTGTTGATGTGGTATCGGTAAATTATGTGAGTACATGTTACCTGTTTCGGAAACTTCTCTCCAAAATGGAGAATGCATTAAAGTTTGAAAGTATTGTACACTTTCATGTACAAAGTGCGCTAATATTTTATATTCTTGTATCTTCATAGAGCTTTTTCGCAAATCCGCCTCTTTTAGTAAATGAATATTTTTATACTTTTGTTTCTCTCTATCGGTCACTGATCCATTACGCTCAATTGTTTGTATAATCGTTTTTACAGCTTGAAATTCTTCTGATTTCTTTCTTTTTGCTCTTTCTAATATTTCAATTGTTTGGCTCAAAAAACTTTCAGCTTCAAGTAAATAGAAATAAAAGTGCATCGCTTTAAATTTAAGAAATGCATTTTCCTTACTATTTTTTTGTTCTATAAACTTACGATTATAATATTTTGCATACGGTTTTCTTTCCGCCACTACGGCTCCTTTTCTCGTTGCTTTCCGCTCTTTTTCTTCCCATTTATATTCATGTATAAATTTTGAACTCGATTCTATTTTCTTAAAAATTTGCTTTATCTTTTTCATTTTTTGCGGCAACTTTCTAAGTAACACTAAATAAGAAGAATCTTCAATATCACTAAGTGCAGAGAAAGTCTTTTTATAATAACCTCTATCTAAAATCAACTCATTCAAAATTGACTTTACATAGTTTTGAATCATTTCAAATTGATCATCAAAAAAATTTTTGGGAACGATTTGAAATGCGCCATAATACGTTCTATCTTCTATATTCACTTCAAAATGATATAATCCACAACGCCATGGATAAAAGAATTCCGTTTTTCCATGTTCATATATTAATACCTTTTGTTTTTTTTCATTTATTTCATATTTTGACTCTTTTATATTTTTCTGTCCCTCATATACTTTATTCCATATAAAAGTAATATTCATTGGACTTTCATAATGGTAATGCAATCTAATTGGTTTTAATTCTTGTACTTTATAAATACATTGAACTAATGCTGTAGTAGATGTACAAAGACGATTTAATAAAATATATTCCCCTTTTGCCTCAGACCCAATAATTAACTTTAATACAAAAGGGAGTGTTTCTTTCGTATCAACGATTTCTGTTTCATATCGCCCTTCATTTTGCATAGCCATACAACTCCAGTTCTCTACGCTTTTCTCTTATATATGCTAAAGAGTGTTCAAATGTAGATACTCTATTTGCAAGTTGTGATTGTAAAAGAGGTACTAATGTCGCCCCCCTTTTTACTTCTTCAGACAGTAAAGACCCAACCATCATTTCAGTCCCTCTTATTTTCGTCAATACACGTTGCTTGATTTGTAAATCAAATCCTTCTTCTCTACTGATCATATAAGAATGATTATTTTGAAACGGTATATTTTGCAAATAAGTAGCTATTGCGTTTGCACATCGAAATGAAATTCCCTTTGACATATCATGTGATGACAATACATCATGTAACTTATCTAATAGCTCTAACTCTTCTTCAGAAAACACCTCGATCATCGCTTTATTTCTGACCCAACTTATACGAAATTCTCCTGCAGTTACTTTCAGGGGTGGTTGTAATACAATTTTCTCTTGTTCCATACACATCTCACAAAACGGAATCTTTTGTAACGTTATTAAATTCGTCCGATCTAATAATCGATCTGAGAGCTCTTTCGTTGTTTCATCAAAATTTACTGTTCCTACAAATATAATATTTTCACCAATTTCAATTGTTGGTGGAATTGGATTTTCTTTTTCTTGTACACCTTCATACAAATTTAAAATACGGTTTTGCTTTTCAAGTTGAAGAACAGATAGAAATGGAGTAAACCAATGCTCAATATGTGCCATATTCATTTCATCAAAAACGATTATATATAGCTGATTTTGATTTTCTTTTGCCTTCATTAACGCCCTAACTAATTTTGTTTCACTTTCAATAAAAGTGCCATTTGGGTGAAGGTAACCAAGTAAGTCATGTGGTTCTTGATACGATGGTGAAATCGGAATCCACACCAATTCTTCCCCATACTGTAATCCAAGTGCTTCTGCATAAGCTTGCACAAAACAGGATTTCCCGGCGCCTGGTATGCCACCAAGAATCGTCAACATATTTGTTTTCGCACTTATATGAAAATTGTAAATATCCGTTTCATCCAAATAGAGCCCTTTATTGCGCACGAAATTTTTTACATACTGTAAAAAGACGGATTCACGCTCATCCCATTCCCATTCATCCTTGTGTACTTTTATTTCCTCTACTTCTACACGCTTACCTTCTTCAGTCATTCGTTTTTTTAATTGCTCATACATGTGATTACTTACAAAATACAATTGATCTTCTACCCCTATTTCTACATGCTTACTCCAGTCATTAAAGTCTATATACTTACATTCCCGCTGCTGTTCAAAATAGGCAATTGAACTAATTGATGATGACTTTAGAGATATATTTCCATATAACCTTCCGTCGTGCCACAATAATTCAGGAGGCTCAAAGTCTTTCGGATATTTTGGCATTAGAAATGACAAATAGCCATTTCCAAGTTTTCTTTCTAAAGACTCTCCTTTTTTGTATTCGGAAACTTTAGGTACTGGAATCATTTTATAGCCATTTGCCATTTCTCGCGGTTCTTCTGCACAAATTAACTCCACATATATATGCCCTCTCTCGTAATAGAGACGAAACATAACCAGTTGCTTTTCTAATTTTCTTTTCTTTAATTCCGAAAAGACCTTTTCATTCTTTTTATTGTTACATAAACCTTCAAATACGTATGGTTCATTTTTTAATTGCTCTTGTAACGTGAATGGTATTGGCGATAGGCATTGTACAAAGAAGTTCTCTCCATTCTTCTCTCTCTCTGCTTTTGTAAACTTTCCGATAAACCTCATATAGTACATTCGTTTTATAAAACTTGGCTGAAGAGCTTTATGTAATTTCACCTTCGTCACCTTCTTTTTTTCATACTATTCTTAGTGTATGAAGGAAACGAAAAACTAGAAACAAAAAACCTGACGTTATCCGCCAGGTTCAAAATGAAAACGTATATTAATGAGATGGAAATGCTTTTTTCTCTTGTAAAATGGCATTATGTGCAATTTTCATTTTAGCAAGTACATATCGTAATCGATCTTCAGCGTTTTCATCTGTATTTTGCTGTAATTCCGCCAAATTCTCTACAGCACTCGCTAAATTTTCAATCACTCCTCTTAGTTCAGGATGATGATTAAAAAAGGATTCTTGCACTAATACTTTCCTTACTTCACTCGCTAAATCAACAATTCTGGTTAACTGTTCTTTTTCTTCCATTTTCATCCCTCCTGAATATCTTATGTATTAAATATTCTCTAGACAAAGAAAAAAGCCCTTTATTTAAAAGGACTTTTACATTTTTATATTTCCAGTCAATAACATATAGATTGATGTGATAGCTGCAATAACAATTGCCCACATTACATATCTCTCAATACCTCTAAAACAACGATTTCCTTTTTCTTTTCTTGCATACGTGTAAACAATAATCCCGATTCCATATACGATTGAAACAAGTAATAAATTTTTCAAACCTGCTGCATATAGAAGCCATACTGAATAAATAGAAGCAATTAAAGCTAACGAGCCATTTTTTACTTTTGCATCTTTTAGTTCGTTTGTAATAACTAATTTGAATTGGAATAACGCAGATAATAAATATGGTACTAAAATTGATGTTGACGCTATGAAATACATAATTTGATATGTTGATTCTGAAAACAGAACGATTATAAATATAATTTGGGCAACGCCATTTGAGATCCATAATGCCATATGTGGCGTTTGTTTTTTATTTGTTTTCGTAAAGACTTTCGGAAACACGCCATCTTTTCCTGCTACGTGGGAAATTTCAGAAACAAGTAAAAACCAGCCTATTAATGTACCTACAAGTGAAGCAACTAACCCGATGTTAATCGCAACTGCGCCCCATGTCCCAACAACATGCTCTAATACATGTCCCATTGACGGAGTTTCTAACACAGAAAGCTCTCCTCTTGTCATCGCTCCCATTGACAAGACAGAAATTAAAATATAAATAGACATTACTAAAATAAGTCCAAGTACGGTCGCTTTACCAACATCTCGGCTATTTTTCGCTCTACCAGATAATACTACCGCTCCTTCAACCCCAATGAAAACCCAAAGAGTTACAAGCATTGTATTTTTCACTTGGCCTAGTATAGAGGAAACTGAGATCGTTCCTTCTCCCCAAAAATCATGTGTAAATGTATCCCAGCGAAACGCTGTTACCATTACAACAATAAATAATACGATTGGAACTAATTTCCCTATCGTTGCAATAACATTCATAATAGATGCTTCACGAATTCCAAATAAAATTAGAAAATGAAGTGTCCATAATAAAAGTGATGCTCCTACGATAGATGCAACATTATTCCCACCTTTAAAAATTGGGAAGAAATAACCTAATGTACTAAACAGTAACATGATTGTTGCAACGTTTCCTAAAATCCCTGCTAGCCAGTATCCCCAAGCACTGTTAAATCCAATATATTCACCGAAACCAGCACGTGCATAACTATAAATTCCGCCCTCAAGCTCTGGTTTTTGTCTTGCTAACGTTTGATATACGAGCGCGAGTGGAATCATTCCCATTGCTGTAATACACCAACCAATTATTATAGAGCCGCTATTTGCTCCTACTGCTAAATCATGCGGTAAACTAAAAACACCGCCACCAACCATTGTTCCGACTACTAATGCAATTAATGGAAAAAATCCTAACTTCTTTTCTATTTGTACCACCCCATCTGTCATTCTAGGTGTTATGTTCGTTCAACTATTAAAGTCACCTTTTTCTCTAATAGACGTTTCTCTTATATTTTTTCAGGAAAACATTACTTATTCTAAAAGAAAATGAAGAAAAATGGAATACTTTTTTGAAAAAATGTATAAGTATGCACAAAAAAACCGTTCATTTTGTAATGAACGGTCATTTCATACATATAAATTTGTATATTTTTTGTAAAATTAACGAAGTAAATTCTCTTTTT
The DNA here is from genome assembly GCF_019656175.1 of Bacillus sp. BML-BC051. Lineage (NCBI taxonomy): Bacteria > Bacillati > Bacillota > Bacilli > Caryophanales > Bacillaceae > Bacillus > Bacillus sp. BML-BC051. The sequence goes on along the minus strand of NZ_BPLI01000049.1, from coordinate 3,765 downwards.
GTAAAAATTGTTTTGCTACTTCTTCACTACCTTTACCATTCACATTTACTTCATAATTCATTTTTCGCATTTCTTCATCTGTAATCTTCCCAAATAATTTATTTAATACTTTTTCAAGTTCAGGATATTTCTGTAACGTCTCTTTTCTTAATAACGGTGCACCTTGGTATGGTGGGAATAATCCTTTATCATCTTTTAGCACTTTAAGTCCGTATTGCTCAAGTTCACTATCAGTTGAATATGCATCGATTACGTTAACATCCCCTGATTGAATTGCACTATAACGTAGTTTCGGTTCCATTGTTTTCACATTTGAAAACTTATATTTATATAATTTTTGCATTCCTTTATAACCGTCTTCACGATCAGCAAATTCTAATGTGAATCCTACTTTCGCATCCTGTGCAATTTTTCCTAAATCAGAAATTGTATTTATATTATTTTGATCTGCTATTTTTTTCGGCATAGCTAGTGCATACGTATTGTTATACTCCATCGGCTTCAACATCACCATATCATATTTCTTTTCCATTCCAGTGCGAGCTTGCTCATATACTTCATCCCGATTTGTGCTTTTTGGCTCTTCTTTCACGAAAGTAGATAAAGCTGTTCCCGAAAATTCAGGGTATATATCTACTTCACCTGATTTCAATGCTTCAAATACAAATGATGTTTTTCCAAGACCTGGTTTTAATTCTACATGTAAATCGGTATCTTGTTCGATAAGTTGCTTATACATTTGAATTAAAATTTCAGGTTCTGATCCAAGTTTGCCGGCAATAACAATATCTTTCTTTTGTGTATTCCAAAGAAATGGAGAGGCAATCATGATACAAGCAATACATATCGTCAATATAACACGCTTAGAAGAGCGTTTTGGACTCTCAAGCACTCGAAGTACTACATCAAAGAATAAAGCGAGTAACGCGGCCGGTACGGCCCCTAAAATGATAAGTGCATGATCATTTCGATCGATACCTAGTAATATGAGTTTACCGAGCCCACCAGCACCTATAAGAGCTGCTAATGTAGCCGTTCCAACAATTAATACCATCGCCGTACGAATACCGGCCATAATAATTGGTAATGCAAGAGGAAGCTCTACCTTCCACAGTCTTCTCCAGCTATTCATCCCCATAGCTCTCGCTGCTTCGATTAAAGATTCATCTAACTCCCTTATTCCTGTATATGTATTTCGTAAAATAGGTAATAGTGCATACACAACTAATGCAATAATGGCTGGAAGTTTTCCAATTCCTACTAACGGAATTAAAAGTCCGAGTAATGCCAGTGATGGGACCGTCTGCATAACTGCAGAAGTTCCTATAATAAACTCAGCCATTCGTTCTTTTCTCGTTAATAAAATACCAAGTGGTACCGCAATAATTACTGCAAAAAATAATGAAATAAGCGATATTTGTAAATGCTCACTTAATGCAGTAAGTAATTCTATTTTTCGTTCTTGGAACGTTTGTATAAAATCAGTCACTGTTTAGCCTCTTTCCTTCATTTGTTCAACTATGTAATTGACAATATGACGACTTGTTAAAGCCCCAACATATTGACCATTTTCTTCAACTGGCACTGATTCTTCAGCTTGTAAGCGAATAAGTGCTTCTTGTAAAGGAGAATGCAAAGATAAAGCAGTCCCTTCAACTCGTGTGCGATCGTCTAGCGGCATTATATCTCCTATATTCATGCCCTCATACCAAGGTCGTCCACGATTTCCAATGAACTCCTCCACAAATTCATTTTTCGGATTATGTACAATTCCTTCTGGTGTATCTAATTGAACAACTTTTCCTTCTTTCATAATGCAAATACGATCTCCAAGCGATAACGCTTCTTGCATATCATGCGTTACAAATACAATTGTTTTTTGAATCTTTTTTTGCAATTGTACAATATCCTTCTGAAGCTGCTCCCTACTTAATGGATCTAACGCACTAAATGGTTCGTCCATAAGAACGATTTTCGGATTTGCGGCTAATGCCCGTACAACACCAACGCGCTGCTTTTGACCTCCTGACAATTCATCAGGCATACGATTGCGATATACGTCTGGATCTAGCCCGACCATCTGTAGCAATTCATCGACACGGGCTTTTGTTTTTTCTTTGCTCCATTTTCTCATTTCAGGAACAACTGCAATATTTTCTGCAATTGTCATATGCGGGAACAAAGCGATTTGCTGCAACACGTATCCTATATTCCAACGTAATTCGTTTATATTATATTGTTGAATATCTTTTCCATCGATTACAATCGATCCTTCAGTCGTTTCAATTAAACGATTAATCATCTTCATTGTCGTTGTTTTCCCGCAACCACTCGGACCAATGAGAACAAAAAATTCTCCCTTTTTAATTTCTAAGTGCAATGAATCCACTGCTTTCGTGCCATCTTCATACGCTTTTGACACATGATTAAATTGAATCACAAATACAACTCCTTTATCGTTGTTTCCTTTATTTTGATGGAAGATGGCATTCATTTCAAATGATACGCTTTTAAATTAAAAAAGAGCTCGCATTTGAGCTCTAACGGTCGAACAATATTGTTTTCATAATAGCAGCATATTCGCGAACATACATTTTTCTCTTAGAACGAATTGGTGTTTCAGCAGCTAGCGCCTCCATCTTCATACCTAAACGCTTTGCAATTATTTTCGTTCGATATAAATGATATGTATTACTTACAACTACCGCATGTTTCACATTATATAAATCCATACTAAATTTTAAGTTTTCATACGTATTTGTAGATTGATCTTCTATTAAAATACGACTCTCATCTATACCGTGTACCATTAAATAATTTCTCATGCTATGAGCTTCCGGTATATCTTCATCTTCTCCTTGACCACCTGAAACAATTACTTTCGCTTCAGGATGGGAAAATAAATACTCCAACGCTACATCCAAACGATTTTGAAGAGATAAAGACGGTCTATCTCCAAATAACTTTGCACCCAGTATAAGAACGTACGGAGAGTGATAGCTCAACTTTTCACGAGCAACTTTGTTCATTCGAAAGGTCATATAAAGGATGTATAGCGGAGGTAATAATACGATTATAAGTATGATCCATTTGTTCATATATACGTTTGCACTCCCTTTCTTTTTATTATATGAACACTCCCCCACTTAGCAAAGCTTGAAGTGGGGGTTTCTAACGTTTCGACCTAACGGACGATTAACGTCAGGGGAGTTAACACATTAGCGAGCTGTTTCACGCCTAACCCCTCTATCCCATTTGTCCATGCATTTGGGATTACTTTTCGTAAAATGTTAGCCGCAGCATTTACATCTGCATTAATTAAAGTTTTATTTGCTGAACGATATATGCCGCGCTTTATTCGTTTTCCTGAAAAAGTTGTATTTTGGTCATTTTCTCCATACGTTGGAATGAAGTCGTTATCCAGAAAACTTGCTTTCGATGTATATGATTCTTCAGTTACAACAACTTGAATGCCTACAATATTTGCTTTGTATGTAATCATTTGAATCAGTAAACTATATGGGATATGACAAAACGATTGGTTATTTCTTTTTCCCATATTCGTTTCTTGTTTCCAACTTTTGTTTTGACCAATAACGATTTTACAAACTTCTTCTTCTTGAGCTAGTTTTACGATATGGTGACTAACTTTATGGAAGACGTCTTTTATTTTCAAGTAACGTTTTTGATGAAGTTTTTCTATCCTTTTAGAAGTAAAAGGTCCTTCATTCGTTTGTTTTCCATTTCTAAGAATGCTTGTAAAAT
>NZ_BPLI01000048.1:0-41916 GCF_019656175.1 Bacillus sp. BML-BC051 | reverse complement strand
CTATATCCTGTATAGTACAATAGACTTCACACGTAGTCAACTTAATTGACTATAATTCCGGAGGTTATATACATGAATCATCAAACATTTAACGAACTAGACCTTACTTCACTTTTATCATTATCTTTCAGTACATTAATTACTGAACTGCATGATAGATTAAGTGAATTGGGATTTGAAGATATTAGGCCAGCACACGGTTTTATGTTCAAGCGTATCCTTCCTATTGGAGCAACAGGTATAGAATTAGCTGAGTATTTAGGAGTTTCTAAGCAAGCTGTAAGTAAAATGATCGATTCTCTTGAAAACAGTGGTTATGTCACGCGCAAAAAGCATCCTACTGATAAAAGAGGCAAAATCATTATTTTAACTGAACGTGGTTTAGCCGTAATGAAGGCGAAAGAAGAAATAGTAGCTGAAATAGAGCAGCGATGGATTGAAAATATAGGCGCTGAACGAATGCAAATGCTGAAAGAGGATTTAACAACATTCGTTACTAAAGAAAATACAGGGAAATTATCATCAAATATACGACCTGTTTGGTAAATAAAAACGAATCCACTTTGATCAATCTTTTTCAAAATGGATTCGTTTTCTACAATAATATATTTATTACTCTCGTTTCATCTCTATCGTTAACCCTAACTATTTGCGTCTCACCATTTGGCAAAAATATGATATAATTTCCCTTCCTCACATTCCTCCAAATAACTTTTCCTTCTTCATCCGTTCTCCCTATGGAAATCCCAATTTCTTTACTGGGCTTAGGTGATGCATCTTTCATAAGTATAATTTCAAAATCTTTTACCGACTGTTTCTCTTTATTTTTAACATGAAAAGTTACTGAATCAACAACCTTACTACCATTCTCCTCATTATTTGCTATAGAACAAGAAATCATGGTTATGACCAGTACACAACATAAAACCCATATAAGCTTACTATATTTATTCAGACCATTTTTTAAGATTATTAAAAACATTGTCTGTTACCCGATTTCCGAAATTCCAAGAATTACTTCCTGCTGTATGGACAGCTATTACTGTTGCACCGGTACGAGAATAATCATGATATACAGGTGCTCCACTTTGACATCCATAAGTGTCCATCCTATACGTTAAAATTCTAGGACTTGTGCCTTCAATTGGCCCATAATCTGTCCACATAGTATATGCTTCATTTCCTAATTTATCACATGGATACCCTGGGACTACCGCAAGTAAACCTTTTGGTGATTCTACATTAGTAGTTCTATATCCTAACCAACCCGTATAATCCCCAGGAGATCCATCTAGCTTAATAGCTCCATAATCAAATTCTGAATCTCCGTCGTCAGTCCATCCACTTACTGAATAGAGTTTTTTCCAACTAAAGGGTAGATACGGTGCCTGGTTTCCATTTCGACCAGGAGTCGCAATAACATTTGTTGCCCATCCACCAAGCTTTTTATCGTAAATACAGTGTCCAGCTGTAAGCACTGTATCTTTACTAATCAATGCTCCTGTACACCCATAAACCTCTTGTCCATTAAACTGAATTACTAAATGCACTATAGTCCGATAAGGATACAAAGTTGTATCAATAACTCTAATTCTATCATCTCTTCCTATTACAGAATGTGTAAGGATATTAGATGAATATTTAAAGTTAGTGTCTCTTAATAAATATCCCCAATCCTCTCCTCGATGTTTACGACCTTCAAAAGGAGCTGAGATAAGCTCTCTCCTATCTTCATCCTTAATACGCAAAGAATGTTCTTCAAACAGCACCCTGTCTCCCTCATTTGAAACTGATGTCCACGGTACATCTTCTGCATACACCTTCTGATTCACCAAAAATACTGTACAAAAAAAGATAAAAAGAACATCAAAACTATAAAGAGCCAACCTACATCTTATAGAAATAAAGCTATCCAACATAACTTACCTCCTATACAAATGATAGCGAACAATTGAAGATCTCTTTATAAATTCTAGTTTTTCTTTTTTTAGAAGTCAATGTAATTAATAATGATTATCATTATTAATTACATTGACTTAATAAAACGATAAAATTATTTACATTCTTTACTTTGCGTTAAACATAAAACTTAGATTTTCCAAATAAAAAGAACGGACAAGAAATTCTTTGTCCGTTCTTTTTATTACATCACACATACTTCCGATGCACCATCTTCCCATCATAAGAAAACACAACGCCCTTACTCTCCACAATCGACTCCATATGCACCGTTCTTCCCCATAACTGATGAAGATACGGTAATACTTTTTCTAAGTATTTTAAATCTAGTTCAATTCCTTCATAGCTATGTTTAATGTACAATTCCCCATTCTTTAAGTAGTCTCCATCTTCTACTACTAAGTACGGGAAACCTCCATTAGTACGCATATTTACAAGTTGATCACGTACATGTTCCCACTCTTTATCTATTACTTTATATTCTTTTCCTTGGCGCTGGAATAAGTACATATCTTCTCTCATTACGAGGTCTTTATTTAAGTAATTTCTTAAGAACGATACGTCCCACTCAATTTCACGTACTTCAAAAATTTTGTCTCGACCAGATCCGGGTTTTACACCGCGTCGTTTCATTTCTTCTGTCGGGTTGTTGTAGCGCTCCTCTATATCTTCAAACATTTTAATACCGAGGTAGTATGGGTTAATGCTTGTTTTTGATGGTTGAACTACACCTGCATTAAGCTTTGCGAATTCAATCGCTTCAGAAGATGTTAAGTCCATTTCACGGAGTATGCGTTGATGCCAGAAGGAAGCCCAGCCTTCATTCATAATCTTCGTTTCAAGCTGTGGCCAGAAATATAACATTTCCTCGCGCATCATCGTTAATATGTCGCGCTGCCACTCTTCTAGCTCACGGCTATATTCTTCAATAAAGAGGAGTAAATCTTTTTCTGGCTGCGGTGGGATTTTCTTCTTTTTATGCATATTAGGTCGTTCCCTCTTTTTGTTTCGATCATCTAAATTCCATAAATCATCGTACTGTGATATCTTTTTCTTTTCTACATCCTCTTCTAAATCTCCAATACTCCAAGCAAGTTTCGGACGCATAAGCGATGGATCAATATGTTCTTGAATGGCAAGTACTGCATCCAAGAACGTTTCTACCTCTTCTCTTCCATACTTATGTTCATACGCCTTCACACGATCTGCTGTCGCTGCCATACTCTCCACCATATCGCGTTTCGTATTAGAGAAACGAATATTATTTTTGAAGAAATCACAGTGCGCTAAAACGTGCGCCACGATTAATTTATTTTGAATTAAAGAATTCGTATCTAATAAAAAGGCGTAACATGGATTAGAGTTAATAACGAGTTCATAAATTTTACTAAGTCCTAAATCGTATTGTAATTTCATTCTGAAAAATTGCTTTCCAAAACTCCAATGCGAAAACCTCGTCGGCATCCCATATGCACCAAATGTATAAATAATTTCCGCTGGACATACTTCATAACGCATCGGATAAAAATCAAGCCCAAATCCAGTCGCAATTTCCGTAATTTCCGCAATCGCATATTGCAGCGCTTTATCTTCACTTGCTCTCATTATTTTCCCTCCTTACACTTTCCCTTAAGAAAGTGTATGATGAGGAACAAGCTTTCATGAGGATTGATTGCATAATAAAAAGACATCCTCATAAAAACGAGAATGTCTCGTCTATTAACCTTCAATAATCTCCATCTTCTCAGTAATCGGCGTACGAGCTTTTCCTTCTGGTGCTTTATCGAAATAGCCAAGGTGAAGAATTCCAACGATGCGTTGACCTCTTGTTAAACCAAGTCCTTCTATAAATAATGGATTGTAGTTTAATCCGCCTGATTTCCAAACGCAACCTAAGCCACGTTCCCAAGCAAGCAGTTGGAAGTTTTGCATAAATGCACATGTTGCAGCGTAATCTTCGTCGCGTTGAATTTGACGTGGATCTTCATTAATATAAACAACAATTTGTGCCGGCGTGCTTAAGAAACGATCTGATAAAATTTTGCCGCGTTTCGCTCTTTCTTCTTCTGTGAAAGAGTTTAATACTGCATCTACTAATTTTTTGCGGCCTTCTCCAATGTATAATTTACAATTCCATGGTTCACGGTGTTTATGATTCGGTGCCCACGTTGCGTCGTTTAATAGTTCAATTAATAACTCTTTATCTACAGCTTTATCTGTGAATGTACGTACAGAGCGTCTTTCTTTAATCACATTTGCGATGGAAGTATATGTAGTCATAGTCATATTTTTCTCTCCCTTATTTTCATCTATATGTATACGTTTGTTATTGATATTGATTTTCAATTTCGATTATACCCTAGTTTTTTACTATTAATCAATGTTTTATGTTGGAAAACTTCCAAAAACGTCATTTTATACTGTGAATAAAAATACTTAGCTTGTTCACAAGTTTTTCACATTTTATGGAAATGATATGTGTACAGTTTTCCACATTATCTATCTAGGAGGAATTTACATGTACAAAAAAATCGTAGTAAGTATGACTATGGCAGCATTATTATGCGGGATATCTAACTTCCCTGCTTCCGCTGCCACGCCAAAAGAAGTAACATTCCATCATCATAAACCAGTTTCAGAAGAAGAAATGCAGTCGCTCGAAAAACTCGGCTATAACAAACATGAAATTTGGAAAGCTGCCCACATTGCAAAAATGAGTAAAAAAGAAATGAAAGATGTTTTAGCTTACTATAAACAAAATAAATCTTGGGAAACAACAGCCGAGCATTTCGGTGTAGATCCAAGTAAGTTGAAAAAGCATCATATGAATAAAGAGACGAAAAAAGCGCTACTGCAAGAATTAGCAAATATGCAAAAATCTACACCAGATGGACTAAAACAAAAAATGAAAGAATATAATATCGGATTACGTCAGCTCACTGTATTAACAATCATCTCTCAAAAGAGTAATACACCTCTTAATGATTTGTTAAAAATGAAAAAAGACGGAATGGATGTTAAACAAATTGCAGAAAAATTAAATGTAAAAAAAGAAGATATACGAGCTGAAATGATTAAATTAGTAAAGTCTATTAAGGAAACGAAAACAAATTAATACACCAACAAGGAAGAGATTTTCAATACTCTTCCTTTTCTTTATGAACTTTCAATTTTCAAGTATAAATTCCCGTCTTTCCCAAAAACTAACATAAGTAAATGATATATGTCAGGGGTGAGAAAATGTTTCGTTTATCATCTAAGAAATCCAAAAAAACTAGTACAAAAACAATTTGTTCTATTCCTGAATTTATAAAAACCATGAAAGAATCTAGCGATTTTGTCTCTTATAACGTACTTGAAGATGAAACGTTATGCTTGTTTTATTATAAATCTGTCGTGGAAGCACTTATTATTAAACAGTTTATTTTAACTCCTATGAAACGGGAATCAGAACATATTCAAAATATCTCTGACCTATGTAATATTGTCTCCATTGAAGATATTATTACCTCTCCCTCTATTGATGATATTCGTGAGAAATTATTAGGTGGATATATTTTAGTACGCTTAAAAAGCAATTCGAATCCCAATCAATATGCTTTAATTCGTGCCGAAAGTACTGTTTTAGGTACACGATTATATAACGATACAGAAAATGAGTATAGCGTAATCGGACCTAAAATCGGTTTCGTTGAAAACCTTGATACAAATATACACTTATTACGCCGAAATATTGTAACGGAGCAACTCATTTTCAAAGAAGTTATCGTGGGATCTATGTCGAAGACGAAAGTAGCAGTTGCATATATAGAAGGAGTTACAAATGAACAATTTATCAACACTGCAATACAACGACTAGAAGACATTGACTTTGATGTCCCATTTGATTCCACTATGATTGAACAATTTATTAGTGATAATAGCAATTCACCGTTCCCTGTTCTATTACCTACAGAACGATTAGATCGAGCAGTATTCTCATTAATTAACGGGGAAGTTTTAATTTTAACAGATGGCTCTCCATATGCTTTATCAGGACCGACAACGTTACTAGATTTTTTTATTTCGCCAGAAGATTATTATTTACCCTGGATGATTGGTTCTTTCTTTCGTATCATTCGTTTTTTCGGAGCTATATTTTCTCTTTTTTCCTCCGCTATTTATACAGCAGCTTTGACATATCATTATCAAATGATTCCTGCTGATTTACTAGGACCTATTATTTTTTCGAGAGCTAACGTACCCTTCCCGCCTATTCTAGAAGCACTCTTTTTAGAAATTACAATCGAATTGCTTCGTGAAGCGGGAGCACGTTTACCGACAAAAGTCGGACAAACAATTGGTATTGTTGGCGGGATTGTAATTGGGCAAGCATCTGTTGAAGCCGCTTTAACAAGTACGATTTTATTAATTGCAGTTGCTTTATCCGCTCTTGCATCTTTCACAACACCGACTGTAAAAATGTCTTCTACTATTCGGTTGTTACGATTTCCGCTCATTCTTTTAGCTGGTGCATTTGGCGGATTAGGTCTTATTGTCGGGTTTGTATTCATTTTAGCTCATTTAATTAAATTAAAATCACTTGGATCACCTTATTTATTACCTTTATATCCATTTCGTGGTTTAGGTACAGCAGAAGGCTTTCTTCGATTACCATTTAGCCAAACGGCACAAAGGCCTTCTTTTCTTAGACCAAAATCAAAATGGCGCTATAATCCAAACAAATCGAAGCAAAAACGTGATGGTGATAATGAATGAAAAAGATTTTATTGCACCTTATCATTATCTTCCTTGTTCTACAAACTGGTTGTACACAAACGTATATAGTGGATACGCAGCGTATTATTCATGTAGCTGGATTTGATGTCACAAAAAACAAAAGATTCCAAGGGACGATTTTATTCCCAGAGTACACACATGGTGTAAAGTCTAAACCAGAAACTCAATCCACATCTGCCCGTTCACTTGAGACAATCGCTTCACGATTAAATGCGAAATCTCCTCACAATGTTGTTGTAGGTCAAATGCGTGTCGTCCTATTTGGGAAGGATCTAGGAGAACGAGGAATGGGAGAAATTATTACTAACTTACAACGTGATCCAAATATCGGGCGTGATATACAACTAGCAATTGTAGATGGATCAGCTGAAGAGCTTTTAAATTATGGAAAAAAAAATGGTTCATTATATATTGCTGATTTACTTGAACAAAATATACGAAATGAGAACATTCCACAAACCTCATTAAACATTTTTTTATATAATTACTACTCTTCTGTATGTGATGCTTATGTCCCTTATATTAAAATGAGCGATAATCATTCCATCGCTGTTAAAGGACTTGCTTTTTTAAAAGGTGATAAAGTCGTTATGTATACAGATAAAAGACATTCTGTTTTAGCAAAATTGCTTATTAATCCTACAAAAAATGGGCGTTACGAAGCAGCGATAAAAAAGGATAAACATAAAGGCATGGTTGTCATACAAAACTTAGCTGGGGAAAGTAAGTATGATATAGATCAAACTGGTGACATACCAAAAGTAAAAATTTATTTAAAACTAAATGGATTAATTAAAAACTCTCCTAATTGGATTGATTTAAGAAAAAAAACAAATATCAATTATATAAAAAAACAAATCGAACGAAATGTTGAACAAGACTGTGAAAAATTAATAAAACAATTTCAAGAAAAGAGAATTGATCCTTTAGGAATACGCGATGAAATTAGAAGTCATACGAGAAAATGGAATATAAACCAAATTAGAAATATGTATCCGAATGTAGCTGTGGATATAAATTTAGATATTAATATTGTACAATCTGGAATCGGGGAATAGTGAGGTGAAATAAGCAATGAATACAATAAATAAAACAAAAACTGTCTCTCCATATTTTGCATTTATTTTATTGCATTCTCTTCAGATCGGTATAGGAGTTCTCGGATATCAACGTGTAATTTTAAAAAATGCTGGTTATGATGCCTGGATTTCTCTTATTATTGCGGGGATTGCAACTCATATTGTACTTTTTTGCATGCTAAAAATGTTAGAAAAAGATGGAGATTTAATTAGCATTCATACAACGACCTTTGGAAAATGGATTGGTTCTATATTTTCCGTAATTTTTACTCTTTATTGCTTATTATTCTGCCTTACTGTTCTTCGTACATATATGGAAGTAATACAAGTTTGGATTTTCCCTACTATTAAATTATGGAAACTTACCCTTATGTTTTTATTAGTGACTTACTATATTATAAAAGGCGGATTCCGCTCTGTGACAGGGATATGCTTTTGGGGTATTGTGCTTCCTATTTTCGTTGTATTTTTTTTAATTTATCCAATGAAATATGCACATTTCCGTAATATTTTACCTATCTTTACACATTCACCTCTTGACATGCTTATATCAGCAAAACATTCTGCTTTAGAATTTCTTGGTTTTGAAACAATCCTAATCTTCTATCCATTTATCGAAAAAGGAAAATCCTTAAAAAAATGGGCCCATGCCGGAACTGCTTTTAGTACTTTAATTTATGTGATTTTAGCCATCGTATCTTTTATGTATTACAGCGAGGGGCAATTAAATCACACGATTTGGCCTACTTTAACAATGTTAAAAATTATTAAAGTTCCTTTCATTCAACGCTTTGAATACATTATTATTTTCGTTTGGTTTTTAATTATTTTGCCAAATCTTTGCTTAACCATTTGGTCATCATGTCAAACGATGAAGCGTTCATTCCATATTTCATTTAAATTTACATTACCGCTTTTTATTTTCATGGTCTTTATAGCTTCTTTGTTCTTCACAAATCGTGAAAGTATCAATACATTAAATACGGTGCTATCTCAAGCTGGTTTATATATCGTATACGCCTATATCCCAATTTTATTTCTATTTCATTCACTACGATGGCGTTTCAAAAATCAGTCGAAAAAATCTTCAACCGATACACCATAATCTCTGATACAATTTGATTAATACATTTGTAAAGGGGACAAGCGTATGAAGAAATATGTATTTTCTTTACTTGCAGTACTGAGTTTAATTCTTGCTGGTTGCGGAGCTACTAGTACAAATGAAAAAAAATCATCTGAATCAAAGGAAGAACATGACCACGCATCGCATACTCAGCAAGCTGACATTCAGGAAAAAACAAAAGGAGTCGACACACTTCCTACCTTCTTAGACAAGCTTGATCCACAAATGAAAGATATCTACACTGTCGCTGGGCAAAATGCAGAGCTATTAGATTGGATTCCATGTTACTGCGGTTGCGGTGAAAGTGTAGGACATAAAAATAATAAAAATTGCTTTATTCGTGAAATTAAAAAGAATGGTGAAGTTGTTTGGGATTCCCACGCAACGACTTGTGTCAATTGCCTAGAAATAGCTGTTGAATCTGCTTCCATGAAACAAAAAGGAAAATCAACGCTGGAAATTCGCAACTATATCGACAATAAATACAAAGAGGGGTACGGTAAGCCAACACCTACGCCAATGCCAAAAGCTTAAAAACGAGGAAATACCTCGTTTTTTCTTTTCATTCACTTTTTTTCTTAACAAATTCTTTCAAGTGTATTTCTCCTTGCTTTTCACACACTATATATAACTCCTCAGTAAGGAGGGTACACAGTGCAAACATATAACGACTATGACAAAGCTCTCTATTACACATATAGCTGTAATTGGGATAAATTACTCGTTCTTATGGTTCAAACGAACGATCAACTATTTTCTAAGCGTATTGAACATTTTTTACACGCTTATCAATACAGTAAAGAAATGCCAGAAGTTGATAAACAATTGCAGCTCCTATTTCAATATATTGACCATGCATCCCAAAAGTCACATATAGAAGAAGTAGAGCAAATTCAAATGTAAAATATAGCGCTATTCTCTTTATGAGAATAGCGCTTTTTAAAATGTTTATATCAATAAAAGTTTCCCCTTATAAAACTTTTATTGATAAACATATTTTTTCTTTCTTTTCTGTACCACTTCATACTATAATTTAGTATGTAACTATTATAAGAGAGGTATAAAATATGGGACGAGAAAAAAAGCAAGAATATGCTTTACTTACCGCATGGGGAGCTTCTTTTATCGCTACACTAGGAAGTCTTTATTTTTCCGAAATCATGAAATTTGAGCCTTGTGTACTTTGTTGGTATCAACGTATTTTTATGTATCCATTCGTTTTATGGCTTGGTATCGCTGTAGCAAAGAAAGATTATCGCATCGCAAGTTATTCTTTACCAATTGCAAGTATTGGTGCTTGTATTTCTTTATATCACTATGCAATTCAAAAAGTCCCAGCATTTTCAGCAGCTGGAGCAGCTTGCGGCCGTGTACCCTGCACCGGAGAATTTATAAACTGGTTTGGTTTTATTACAATCCCGTTTTTAGCACTTATCGGCTTTATTACAATCGCGGTATGTAGTTTTATTGTAATAAAAAACAAATAAGGAGATGAAACAATGAAAAAAATGCTTATATTTGGTGGTATTATTATCGCCTTGTTTGCAGCCATTTTCGCTGTCACACAAATGGAAGAAAAAAATGCTACTAGCCAAAAGATTGATAACGCTACTGATAGTAAGACAAATGGCCCTGACTACTATACAAATAAAATCTCTCTTTCAGACCTTCAAAAGAATTTAAAAGAGAAAAAAGAAGAAACAGTATACTTTTATCAAACATCTTGCGTTCATTGTCAAAAACTATCTCCTGTCGTAGTACCAATGGCTAAAGACTTGAACGTTGATATGAAAGTTATGGATATTGAAAAATTAGATGTTCCTTGGGATGAATATAAAATTAAAGGAACTCCAACAATCATTCACTTTAAAGATGGCAAAGAAGTAAACCGTATTAGTGGCGAACAACCGAAAGACAAATTAAAAGAATGGCTTGAGCAAACGAAAAAATAACGAGAAAAGGAAACTCCTTCTACACATGAAATGGGCGTAAAATCCCAAACTAATGTATAAGGAGGGGGTTTTATGCCAGAAGTAAGATGCTCTGTTTCCAATTGCTCATTTTGGGGACAAGGTAACTTTTGTCAAGCAAGTGCGATTATCGTTCAGCCAGATGCGGATGAAACGGGTCAAACTGAAAATGAATCGTATACAAGTGCAGTTTTAACAAACGAGACACTAGAAAGTTCTGTAGCAACAAGTGTAGAAACTTGTTGTCACACATTTAAGCCAAAATATTAAACATAAAAAGCATACGATTAACCGTATGCTTTTTTACATTCCTCTCCAAAAATCATGCATCATAAAAAAGTACAAAATAACGAGAACAACTGTCCCACATAAAGTAATGCGCCGATATATACTCTTCTCTCCTTCTCTTGCTTTCACAAATGCCCAAATAAATCCGAAGAACAATATTAAATCAACATATGGAACATAAAAAGAAAAGACGAGAAATGCATACAAATACACGATAAATAAACAGGTCGTCACTAAGAAAACTTTAAAAGCAAATTCACTTTTCATAATGGAACCGCCCCCTATCTGTACTGTATTATATTCAGCAAAATACAATAGTTGCAGTTAAACTCAAAGTAGAAATAAGCTACCGTCTATAATACGGTAGCCATTACGGAATTTTATATTTCCGTTTATATATATTACTTAAAACCGAAGAAGGAATTTGCTCATAACGAATTTTTTCTCCTATTTCATCTATAATATACAAATTGTTTCCTATATAATATATTCCATCTTTTCGTTTTGAATACACTGTATATCTTTCGTTTGGCAATACCGTTTTCACTTTCGTTAACTGCCCATTTGGTTCTTGCCAATATATATCGGCACGGTCTACTAACGTAAGCACGCCAATTTGCTCTTCATTTACTTTACGACCATTCCAGCTTACAACGCGGTAACCAAGCTTATTTGCTTCATATTCAGGACTCGTATGAAAACGAGAAATAATTACTTTCGTCTGTAATTGCACCCTATCATATAACCATTGTATATCCCTGTCATGCATGCGAATACAACCATTCGACTCTCGGCTTCCAATCGTCCATTCCCGATTTGTTCCATGAATCGCGTACTCCTTTTTATCCAAACCTAACCAGCGCGTACCGAGAGGATTATTTGGTGCACCACCAGGTATTTTCTTTCGATGGTATTCTTTGTTTTTAAATTTAGTTATAATACAAAAACTACCTTCAGGCGTAGGTGTACGATCTCTTCCAGTTGTTACGGGGAATGTTTTTGTATAATTTCCATTTTCAAAAAAAGACAACTGGTTTGTCGTAAGATTCACTAATATTAAATGATCTGTATCAGCAAAAGCACTAACCGGTAGGATGAAAAATAATAGTATGACAAAACATAACTTTTTCATCTATATCCCCCCTAGCGCTCACTATAATAAGTGGAATTAACTTTACTTTGCTCTTATAAATGAAAACTATCCATTTACAATAACGCCCCCATTTACATGTATCATTTGCCCGGTAACGTAGGATGAATCGCCAGATGCTAAGTATACGTATGCTGGTGCTAATTCATATGGTTGACCAGGTCTTTGCATCGGGACATTGCTTCCAAACTGAGAGACTTTCTTCTCATCAAAACTCGATGGGATAAGTGGTGTCCAAATTGGTCCCGGTGCAACACCATTTACACGAATCCCTTTTTGCACTAACGATTGAGAAAGCGATCTTGTAAAAGCTACGATGGCTCCTTTCGTTGCGGAATAATCAATTAACATTTCATTTCCTTCATACGCAACGATAGACGCCGTATTTATAATGACGTCCCCTTGCTTTAAATGAGAAAGTGCTGCTTTTGTAACGTGAAAATAAGAAAAAATATTAATACGAAATGTCTTTTCTAGCTGTTCTGCTGTAATATACTCTAGCCCTTGCTGCGGATATTGCTGCGCGACATTATTTACTAAAACATTTACACTACCTAGTTGCTTGACGGTCTCTTCTACAATATCTTTACAATGCTGTTCATTACTTAAATCACCTGGTAACAACACACACTTTACACCTTCTTGTTCTACACGTTGCTTCGTCTCATTTGCATCTCCATCTTCATCTAAATACGCAATCGCAATATTCGCTCCCTCTTTCGCAAAAGCGATGGAAACAGCTCGTCCAATCCCGCTATCCCCTCCTGTAATTAATACATTCTTTCCTTTTAACTTTTCGCTTCCTTTATAGTTTGGATCTTCAAACTGGGGAAGTGGATTCATTAATGATTCAACACCGGGCTGTTTATTTTGATGTTGGGCAGGCATTGTTACAAAGTTTTTTTGCTGTGGCATAGCTTCTTTCAACTCCTTTTCCTTATAATATGCGCACAATAAAAACTGAAATTCACACGTCACTTTACGATTAATATTCGAATTTAAGACACAAAATATGAATTGTTATAAACTTTTTATGCAAAACTATTGCAAAATAGTTAAAAAACGAATATTATATATAACTGTTGTGAAAATTATTCGTAAACAGAAAGGATGTTTATATGTTTAACCTTTCAAAACATAAAACTTCTATTAAAACTGAAATTATGGCAGGTATTATTACCTTCTTAACAATGGCATATATCATTGTCGTAAACCCTGTCATCCTTGGGGATGCAGGAGTTCCATTTGAACAAGCATTTACAGCAACAATTATTGCTGCTGTTGTCGGAACATTATTTATGGCAATCTTTACAAACTTACCAATCGCAATCGCACCAGGTATGGGATTAAATGCTTACTTCTCTTATTCTGTTGTAAAAGCTCATGAAGGCATGACTTTCGCAATTGCATTCTCTGCTGTATTCGTAGCAGGTATGATTTTAATTTTGTTATCATTCACTTCTTTCCGTACAAAATTAATGGAAGCAATTCCTGAAAACTTAAAACATGCAATTACTGCTGGTATCGGTCTTTTCATTGCCTTTATCGGTTTACGCTTAACAGGTATCGTTACAAAAAACGATGCAAACTTAGTTGGACTTGGTGATCTTCACTCTGCTCCAGTACTACTAGCATTAGCTGGACTTGGAATTACAATCGTCCTTATGTCTTTAAATGTAAATGGTGCCCTATTTATCGGAATGCTATTAACTGGTATTATCGCTTACTTCACAGGACAATTATCGTTCTCAAACGGTGTTACATCAATGCCTGGATTACCAGAAGGAATCATCGTTTCAAATCCAATTACTGCTGTATCTGATGTAATTAACTACGGATTATACGGCGTTGTATTTTCATTCTTCCTTGTTACATTATTCGATACAACAGGTACATTACTTGGCGTTGCTCAACAAGGTGGATTTATGAAAGATGGAAAGCTTCCAAAAGCTGGACGAGCTCTTCTATCTGACTCATTCTCAGCAACAATCGGTTCTATGTTCGGAACAACACCATCAACAGCGTACATTGAATCATCTGCTGGTGTTGCAGCTGGTGGTCGTACTGGTTTAACAACTGTTACAGTAGCTGTTCTATTCGCACTAGCAGCATTCTTCGGACCATTAGTAAGTGCCGTTTCTGGTGTATCAGCTATTACTGCACCATCATTAATTATCGTTGGTAGTCTTATGATGGGTTCAGTTCGCCACATCAATTGGGACGCATTTGATGAAGCATTCCCAGCATTCTTAGTAATCTTAAGCATGCCACTTACATCAAGTATCGCAACAGGTATTGCACTTGGATTTATTTCATACCCACTTATGAAAGTGGCAAAAGGACAATTCCGTGCTGTTCACCCGCTTGTGTATTTATTCGGAATCTTGTTCGCTTATCAATTAGTTTTCTTACCACATTAAAATCCCTCATAAAGAGGGTTTTTTTTATACATAAAAAAAGTAGCGCATCGAAATTCGATGCGCTACTTTCCTCTTGCAACAATCAAACGAACTACTTTTAACACTTCTCATTTACTTGTAATTCTTTACTATACTTTTGAATGAATACTGACGAAATAACCATTACCATCCCTACACTAAAACCAATAAGCTGATCCAATAGCATTTCATCATGAATGAACCAGCGCAATAAAAATACGCCACAAAAAATAAACATCATAGTAAATCCAGTATGCCTAAGACCTTTATATACATTT
The DNA here is from genome assembly GCF_019656175.1 of Bacillus sp. BML-BC051. NCBI lineage: Bacteria > Bacillati > Bacillota > Bacilli > Caryophanales > Bacillaceae > Bacillus > Bacillus sp. BML-BC051. The sequence goes on along the minus strand of NZ_BPLI01000048.1, from coordinate 26,849 downwards.
TCCATATGTATCACCTCTTCACATACTTTTATCCATATTATACCATACACCCATCGAGCAAACGTATTGTCCTCTGGCAGTATGCAGCTATCTTTTGATCGTGTGTTACAACGAGCACCGTTTTCCCTTGTTTATGGATCTCTTTTAAGATGCTCATAATTTTCTTTCCGTTTTCTTGATCAAGAGCACCGGTTGGTTCATCAGCGAGGATAATTTTAGTATCTTGTGCTAAAGCCCTTGCTATTGCTGTTCTTTGCTGTTCTCCACCTGATAACTCGTAAGGATATTTGTTAATATGCCTCTCAAGCCCTACCATTTTCAGCATTTCTTTTGATATTTGCATACGTTTCTTATGAGTAATTCTTCTATATACAAGCGGAAGCATTACATTTTCAACAACTGTATAATCATCTAATAGCGAAAAGTTCTGAAACACAAATCCCACTTCCGTGTTTCTATACTTATGATAGTTGGCCTTTAATGTACTCGTATCCATTCCATCTAAAAAATACTTTCCAGCAGAGGGGCTATCGATTAAGCCAATAATGTTAAGGAGAGTAGATTTCCCCGAACCAGAGGGTCCCATAATAGCTATCATTTCACCTTTTTCTATTGTAAGATTAATATCTTTTAAAGCACTAAAATTACTCTTTCCGTATCCCTTAGTCACATTTGCAAGCTGAATCATCTATAACACCTCTTTCATATATGTATTTTTTATTTTTAGCACATTGAAATAAATGATTGCATATATAACGAGGATCATTGCAATTGATAGAGCACCTATAACAACCAATGATTCTATAGAGACTTGTAACGTTCCAAAAAAAGATATGGTACTCTTTTCTAGTTCTTTTTGAATTTCAATTACTCCGCTATTCTCCCATTGAAAATATGTAATTCCTATACATATCGATAAAATGAATAACACCATATACTCAATAATAAATGGAAGACATATTTGAAAAGTACTTGCACCTAACGCTGATTTAATAGAAATATTTTTACGCTCCATATAAAGTGCGGCCATTGATGTTAATACGATAGATAGAAATGAAAAAAATAAGACTGTACCGCTTAATAATAAGGGGTATGACATATTATCAATACCTTGTTTTTCATTTTTTAACAATTTATTCGGATTTGTAACATAATACGAATAACCCTTACCTTCTGTTACCTTTAATACTTTCTTTTGAAATTCATTTATATTTATCTTCTCATTTGTTTCTATAATTAACCCATTGTATAACAGTTCTACACTATAGAACTCTACTTCTTCTGTTCCAATTGGTAAAATCGCCATGTCATCTAATAATGTAATACGATTATCCGATATTTCACCGCTTCGAGGATATGTAAATGGTGAATTTTTTTCTAAAAAGCCAATTACTTTTAGCTTCATTTTTCCAGATGGTATAACATCACCAATAGATACCTTATCTATATAATTAGCCCCTAATATAACAGGTCTAATATCAAATACTGATTTATGAAATTCCAATTCCTCAAAATATCTTCCTTGTGAAATTCGTATATGAAAGTACTTATTAATATCTTTATCAACAATAAGAGTCTTTATCGTTCCATTTTCTTTTTTTAAACTAAGTGAATAGTTACGGAACAAATAATTTGTTTTATTTGTTATTGGTATCGTATTAGATAACCCTTGCATGAAATGTCGATAATCATTTTTCGCTTTTTCTTCGCTAAACAATGTTATATCTTGCGTCGCATAAAGTTCATAGAAATTTTTATGAGTCGATAAATTATTTGCTACCGTCATCATTTTTCGATATCCGGAAAGATTACTAACAAATTCTATTGCTGAAGAAAATGCAATAATTAAAGAAATTACTATAATCAAACTTGGTAACAACCGTTTTTTCATAGATCGTATAGAATCAAATATAAAAAACATGACGACCACCTACGTTCTTAAATGTTTTCCGGGATATATATTTATAATGTGCTTGATTGGAATTACAGTAACACAAATTGTAAGAAGAATTATAAAAACAACATTGCATATCAACACATATAGTGTTAACGGTTTTACTAAGTATGTCTGAAAATAAGTATGAATTGTTCCCGAAAACATTTCTAACGTAATAAAAACTAGGAACATCGCTACTAGAGAAATAAACAAAATTTGAATATATAGTTCGCAGTAAATAGATATATTAGAAGCACCTACTGCTTTTTTTAATGAAATCTCTCTTTCTTTTTTATAAATCCAAAATAAAACCGCAGAAATGCCAGAAACAATTGCAACAAGAATAAATTTATAATAATACTTATTTGCTGGATCTATATGTGTCACATGTAGTTCCTGAAGATCTCGTTCATTCAGTATTTGAACATCTCCCGAAAGCACTTCTTTACTCCTACCCATAAATTTTTTTATTTCGTTATGAATAGATGATGTAGGATTAACAACTGTTAATTGTAATTGTTTACTCGCGATAATACCTTTTTTAGATATAGTAGGTAAGTTTTGAAGTGGGATGTATATGTCTGATACACCGACGTCACTGTCTTTTCTCGATATAGTTCCTATTTTTTTATATGTATCCTCAAATTCATATAAGTCCTCTACATTCGTTTGATCGCCAACAACCATATCGTTTACATTTTCACGATAAAAATATTGTCCTTCAGAAATATATGGCTTCCAATAATAATCATCTTTTAAATTCACAGCTACGATTTTTATTGCACCTGAACTATTTAATGCTTTTAAATGCTCTACGTAAATATCACTTTTTACAAAAATATCTTGTATGACAGGAATTATCGCTTCCAATTCAGTTGTATTCGCTATCGGAACAGTTAACGTTTGATTCTTTTCTGGAAAGCCGATTTGAAAAGCAGATATGAAATTCCGTTTAGATTCTGTTAAAAGCGCAGCTACTGATATAGAAAGAAACGAAATAAAAAATGACATAAGAAGAATGACTGAAAACAGTTTGTTGTTTTTTATATTTTTAAAGGCTAAATACATGTCTCTGCTCCTTTTAGATAAGAAGGAGATGATGCACATCCCCTTCTCCTTATCCAAATATTTATAAAGACAACTATTTAATATTTTTCACCACTGTAATCGTAAGTTACCGTTACTATCAAAAGTACCTTTATGTGTATCTTCTTGATAGTCATTATTCTCATTCGCATAATGCTCAGAATATAGCCCCTTTGCACCAAAGGCGTTATATGCGCCATTACTAACAGTGGCATTTAATGCTCTTCCCGATTCATGTGATCCTAATTTATCCGAAGCACTTTCAATATATGAATAACTTCCTTTTGAATTAATAAAAGAAATCGCTACTGAACAGCGAGATGCGTTTTGATTCGTAGTCGTTTGAGCTCTGTAAGATAGTAAGTTACCACTTTTGTGGCCACTTAAAGTTGGATAAAATGCACTTGTTGAGATTGATGTTGCTAATAATACTAAAGTCGTAATCGAAAAAACCTTTCCCTTCATTAACAATCACCTCGTAAATTAAATAGTTTTTTTGTAGCGCTACATCGTCATAATACCTCTCAAGTAAATTCTCCTCAATAAGACACCTATATGTTTTACAAACTCTTTAAACACTTAAACATTCATACATTTTTAAAAAGTAACGGATAAGCAAGCAATACAAAAAAGACTGCGGAGAAACTCTTCCCCGCAGCCTAATACTTATTTTTGTAAAAACGACTGTAAATCTGCAAACTGTCTCTTTGCATCTTCATAGCCTTGCTCATATAAACTTTGTAATTTAGCAGTATCCTTTTCCATACGATCTACTTGAAGCGGCACTTCTGGGCGAATAACAAATAAATTACCCGCTTGCTCTTCTTTTTCAATATAGTGAAGTGTTTCATTATATACTTCATAACGATTCAACATCGTATTAACAAGGTTCGGATATTTTTTATAAGCTTTCGCTGCCACCCAGCCAAACTTTGACTTTTTCTTCGCATAACCATGATTTCTCGTTAAAATCACGACTGATTTTTTAAAGCCATCTTCTTGCGCTTTACGAACTGGAATCGGATCAGAAATTCCTCCATCTAATAACTGCTTACCACGGTAATTTACTACAGGTGCAATGAAAGGCAATGAACTAGATGCTTGTAATAAATTTAGTGCATCATCATTCGTTCCCTCCTTTTCAAAATAAACAGACTGTCCTGTTTCACAATCCGTCGTTCCTACAAGGAAACGTTCTGGACTATTAAAGTATGTTTCAAAATCAAACGGCACATGCTTTTCTGGAATTTCATGAAAAATGAAATCCATATCAAATAACTGACGTTTTCTCCATAAGTTTTTATACGATAAATATTGTGGGTGTGATGCATAATCAATATTTACTGTTTTATTTCTATTTCTTTGTCTGGAAAGATACGACGCTGCATGACAAGCACCAGCCGATACACCGATTACATATGGAAAATATAAATCTTGTTCCATAAAATATTCTAATATCCCGCCCGTATATACACCACGCATACCGCCGCCTTCTAATACTAATCCCGTATTTTCAAGCATGTTATTCTCTCCTCTTTATATATTGACTCTTTAATTATTCACTATGTTAAGTATCCTTTTCTATTATATATAAGTTCTTTTAGAAATTATATTCAAAAGACTTGAAATAAAGGAGTTTTTTCTTCCAATTATATTTCCAAATGATCGGACACATCCTTTATAAACCTTTGAATAAAATCTTGCTCTTCTTTCGTATATCTATCTAACAATAACAGCCACTTTTCTTCAGCTTGTTTATGCAATTTATCATGAGCTTTATATACTTCATTTCCGCTTTCCGTTAAGCGGAAGAATATTTCTTTTTGATTATCTAACATTTGCATCTTCTCAACGAATTTCTTTTGAAACAACTTTGTACAAATTTTAGAGATTGCACCCTTCGTCATTCCCATTTCTGTCGTAATAGCAGTTACATTCATCAAACCATTTTTCCCGATACACTCGATCACATGTAACTCAGATAAAGACATACCACTTATACCTGTCTCACGAAGAAACTTCTCATTTTGTCCTTTCGAATGTTCTTCTTTTTTATGCAAAAGTGTACGAATGTGCAAAAGTATTTCCATTTGTTTCGTTGTATGATCCAATCCGTTCGCCCCCTAAGTTTCCAAAGAAACAATTTAACTATATACCATTTTAAAATCATTTTTTCATATTTACAAGTGAGAATATCATGTTAAAATAAATTTAGTTTCCATAGAAACTAAATGACAAGGAGGTTAACATAATGAAAAAATCCAAACTAAATTTCATTTTATATGTCGTCTGTATGAGTGCCTTACTCGGTTCCTTCGCTCAAAATATTTACACGCCTATCTTGCCCATGATTCAAGGTTCTTTTCACACTTCTCTTTATCTTGTAAATTTAACAGTTTCCCTTTTCACATTCGTTCTTGCGATTATGCAGCTCATATATGGACCTTTAATTGATACAAAAGGGAGAAAATCTGTCCTTATCCCTAGTTTGATCATTAGTACAATTGGTTCAATCGGATGTGCTTTTTCTGCCAACATTTATTTATTTCTATTTTTTAGAGCTGTTCAAGCTATAGGAATAGCGGCTATACCTGTAGTAGCAGCAACGATTATCGGCGATTTATTTGAAGGAAAAGAACGAGGAGAAGCAATGAGCCTTTATCAAATGTTACTTGCCCTCGCACCTGCGATTGGCCCTCTAATTGGTGGTTATCTTGGCAGTATAAACGGCCATGTATCCGTATTTCTCTTTTTATCTATACTTGGCATTCTCTTATTAACGATAAACATTTCACTACTTCCAGAAACAAAACCAACTGTAAGTAAGCAACCCCAAGCAAAAAAGAATTACTGGTTTATCTTAAAAAATAAAACTGGATTTTCTATTACTCTTATTGGCTTTATTCAATTTTGTATTTACTTTTGTTTCCTCGTTTTTTTACCGAGTATTTTAACGAATTTATTTCACTTAACTGCAAGTGAAATTGGTCTTATGTTTGTACCGATGTCCCTTTCTATTATGTTAGGAAGTTATTGTTTCAAACTTTTACAAAAGCGCCTCACAACAAAACAAACTTTATTCATTACTAGTTTCTTCAATATTATATGTGTCACTTTATTCTCTTTCACATATAGCATCAATATCCCATTCATCATTATCGTTACATCTTTGTACGGTTTTAGTATGGGGATTTCTATGCCAACTCACACTACTTTATTAACGGAAGAATTCGTACAAGAACGCGCAACTGCTATCGGTATGTACAACTTTATTCGCTATCTTGGTATGGGCACAGGGCCACTTTTAGGTGGATTTCTTGTATTTAATCAAAATTACTTTTGGATTTTCTTCCTAGGTGCAATTACATTTCTATTTATCATTTTATGCGCAATGAAAATGCTACGTTTTCAGGCTGTACAAAAAGCAGAATAGAGACCTATAGATGGTCTCTATTCTAAACTCTTTGATCTGCAACGATATGAATATCAATATACTTCGTTTGCCTCATAATTTCATTTACAATTGAACCTTTTCGAATTTCTTCCCACCTTGTTCTTGCTGATTGTCCGAGTAAAATTTGCGTTACTTGTAGTCTTTTCGCGACTTCAATAATAACATCAGCCGGCTTTCTTCCTTTAGCCTCTTCTAAAACAAAACTTGCATCAAATTGATTCGTTAGCGACTTCCACTCTTCAATTGTTTGCTTTTTCCCTGCTGAAAGAGAATCTATATTTTCCCTTTCAACGTTTAATACATACAATTCAGCGTTTAGCCGATCCGCCATACGCCATCCCCGTCTTATTAATTTCTCTGCTGTTGAACTGTATTGTACACAAACAAGAATTTTTTCTTTCACGCCAATCGGTTCTATCACTGTTTGGCTAATTTTCTCGTCCATATCATCTGCCACTTCACGAAGCGATAATTCCCTGAGTGCCCCTAAATTATTAAGCGTAAAGAAATTTTGTAAGCTTTGCTCTATTTTTTCTTCTCTATATATTTTCCCGTCTATTAATCTCTTCCTTAATACTTCCGGTGTTGCATCAACGAGCTGAATTTCATTTGCTTTTTGTAAAATAAAATCCGGAATACGTTCTCTTACTTTTACATTCGTAATTTGAGCAACAATGTCATGAACGCTTTCTAAATGTTGAATATTAAACGCTGATAAGACTGATATACCGGCATCTAGCAATTCCTGTACATCCATATAACGTTTCTTATTTTTAGATCCAGGAATATTACTGTGCGCAAGTTCATCCACAACAACGACTTGTGGTGCACGTTTTATAATTCCTTCCACGTCGAGTTCATAAAATACTTTCCCTTTATAATCTATTTCTTTTAAAGGAACTTTTTCTAAATCAGCAATTGCTTCTTCTGTCTCTTTTCTTCCGTGCGTTTCAATTAAACCAATTACAATATCCGTACCGTCTTTTTTCATCTCTCTTGCATCAAAGAGCATTTTATAACTTTTCCCTACTCCTGGAGCCGCTCCTACGTATAGCTTTAACTTCCCGCGGTTTTGCTGACGAATATATTCTAAATACTCTTCTGGTGTTCGCCTTTGAAAAGTTGGTTTATAGTCATCCGCATACAAAACACTCACAACCTTCCTTTCGAAACAACGCTACCTCAATCCGTTAGATTGAGGTAGCACTGTTACTATTTCATTAGTTTCTGTAATTCTAAATTTAACTTTAAGACGTTCACGCGATCTTCTCCAAATAAACCAAGTGCCGCACCTTCCGTTTGATCTTTAATCAACTGATTTAACATTTCTTTCGGAATATTCGTTATTTTAGAGATACGCTCTACCTGCACGGAAGCTGCCTTCGGACTAATGTCAGGATCAAGCCCTGAACCTGAATTTGTCACTAAATCGATTGGCACTTCTGTAACTGGTACGGCCCGGTTTTGTTTCTTCCACTCTTCAATACTTCTCTCTACTCGTTTCTCTAAATCTGGATTAGACGGTGCATAGTTATTTGAACCAGATGCTTCTGCCTTATATTCAATACTAGAAACACGCCCATGAAAATAACGTGGATCTGTGAAATTTTGACCGATTAATGTAGAACCAATCACTTCATTTTTATCATTATATATTAGACTTCCATCCGCATTATCCTTCATTACTGCTTGTGCAATACCAGTTACAATAAGCGGGTATATAAGTCCGCACAACACTAAAAATGTAAAAGTAATACGGATGATTGGTGATAGTATACTTTGTCTCTTCGCCATCTTTTTCCCCTCTTCCTTATATGAACAAGCCTACAATTATATCAATTACTTTAATTCCAATGAACGGTACAATCACTCCACCAAGCCCATAAATAAGTAGGTTTCGGCCAAGTAGTGCATTCGAACTCATCGGTTTATATGCGATACCTTTCATCGCCAATGGAATAAGTAACGGAATAATAACAGCGTTAAATATTAATGCTGATAAAATAGCTGACAGTGGTGATGTTAGTTGCATAATGTTTAATGCTTCCATTTGCGGAATCGCAAGTGTAAACATTGCTGGAATGATGGCGAAATATTTCGCGATATCATTCGCAATACTAAACGTCGTTAACGCACCACGCGTCATTAATAATTGCTTACCGATTCCTACAACCTCAATAATTTTTGTCGGATTCGAATCTAAATCAATCATATTTGCTGCTTCTTTCGCAGCTGTCGTCCCACTATTCATCGCTAATCCAACGTCAGCCTGCGCTAGTGCCGGTGCATCATTTGTACCATCACCTGTCATCGCTACAAGTTTCCCTTTATCTTGCTCTGCTTTAATAACCGCAATTTTATCTTCTGGTTTACACTCAGCAACGAATTCATCTACCCCTGCTTCTTTTGCAATGGTTGCTGCTGTTAATGGGTTATCCCCCGTACACATAACCGTTTTAATCCCCATTTGGCGCAATTGTTCAAAACGTTCACGCATACCAGGTTTTACTGTATCCTTTAAATAAATTAAACCGTAAATACGATTATCCACCGCAACCACAAGTGGTGTCCCGCCCTCTTTGGAAATGGAATCTGCTTTTTGATTTACATCTTTCGGAATTGTTCCGCCTTGTGACCTAACCCATTCAATAACGGCACCAACAGCACCTTTTCTCACTTTCGTTCCGTCCTGTAAATCGACACCACTCATTCTCGTTTCTGCTTTAAATGGAACAAATTCACCTTGTTCTGCAAGTGCTCTATCATATGATAGAGATTTCGTTTTTGCATATTCGATAACTGATCGACCTTCTGGTGTTTCATCTAAAACTGAACTAATCGCAGCCCATTTTCCTACTTGCTCAATCGTCTCATTTCCTACAGGAAGCAATGTATGTGCCATTCGGTTCCCGAAAGTAATCGTACCTGTTTTATCTAAAATGATTGTATTAATATCACCCGCAGCTTCTACTGCTTTACCCGACATTGCTAACACATTGAACTTTGTCACGCGGTCCATCCCGGCAATACCAATTGCTGATAATAAACCACCAATTGTCGTTGGAATTAAACAAACTAACAACGCTACAAGTACAGCTGTATCAATTTGAAACCCTAAATAGTTTGTAAAAATCGGCAACGTCACAACGACGATTAAGAAAATAAGCGTTAAGCTCGTTAATACTGTATTTAAAGCAATCTCATTCGGCGTTTTTTGACGCGCAGCTCCTTCTACTAACGAAATCATTTTATCAATAAATGATTCACCAGGATTGCTCGTAATGACAATTGTAATCTCATCACTTACAACCATCGTTCCGCCTGTTACGGAACAAAAATCACCGCCCGCTTCTTTTATAACAGGAGCGGATTCCCCTGTAATCGCAGATTCATCAACAGATGCTAACCCTTTTATGACTTCTCCATCACTTGGAATCATTTCTCCTTGTTTTACAATAACAACGTCACCTTTTCTCAAATCAGTTGCTGAAACTTGAGCAATGTCTCCATTTTCTTTTATAACATTTGCAAACACATCTTTCTTCGATTGTTTTAAAGAATCGGCTTGCGCTTTCCCCCGTCCTTCTGCTAACGCTTCTGCAAAGTTAGCAAATAAAACTGTGAATAAGAGAATGAGAGAAACTGTTATATTAAACCATCCTGGTACACTGCTAGAATGACTTGGAAGAAAAGATAAAATGAACGTAATGATAAATCCAATTTCTACAACAAACATAATCGGATTCTTTATCATGACTTTCGGATTCAATTTCGCAAAAGATTGTTTCATCGCATGTTTCACGATATCACGATCCATCGTTTTCGCTTGTCTAACTTCATCTTCTACAGCATGTATTTGTGATTCATTTACTCTTTTTTCTTTTACTACTACCGGTCTCATCATTTACCCTCCATTACTTCAATGTAAGAAATTCTGCAATTGGACCGAGTACTAACATCGGGAAGAATGTTAATGCACCGACAATTACAATTGTTCCGATGAAAATGCCACCAAATAAACTATTATCCGTACGGAACGTTCCGACTGTTTCTGGTACAACCGTCTTTTCTTTCAATGAAGCTGCAACAGCCAGCATCGTAATTAAACTGAAATAGCGGCCTAAAAACATAACTAAACCAGTTGTAATATTCCAAAACGGTGTATTATCCGCTAATCCTTCAAATCCAGATCCGTTATTCGCAGCTGACGATGTATATTCATATACCACTTGCGTCAAACCGTGGAAACCGGAATGAGAAATAGCATCCGTTCCTAAACTTGTTGAAAGAGCTAATGCTGAAAATCCTAAAATAAGCAGTGGATGAAATAGTATTGTTACCGCAATTAATTTCATTTCCTTCCCTTCAATTTTCTTACCTAAAAACTCCGGTGTCCGTCCAACCATCAATCCAGATATAAAGACTGCGATAATCGCATACATAATAATGTTCACAAAACCTGCTCCAACGCCGCCGTATACTGTATTTAACATCATATTTACGAGTGGTACTAACCCGCCAATTGGTGTTAACGTATCATGCATCGTATTCACAGCACCTGTTTCAGCAGCTGTCGTTACTGTTGCGTATAGGGAAGAAAATACCGTTCCAAATCGTACTTCTTTTCCTTCTGTACTGCCTTGTACATGTTCGATACCTATTCCATTTAACGCTGGATTCCCATGTAGTTCAGATGTCGTAATCGTTATAAACCCTAGTAAAAACACCATGAATAGTGATACAAAAAGAATACGACCTTGTTTTTTATTTCCTACTATTCGTCCGTACGTAAATGGAAGTGCTGTTGGCAATAACATCATAAGCATCATTTGCAAAATATTACTCATTTGTCCTGGGTTTTCAAAAGGATGCGTAGAGTTTGCTCCGAAAAATCCACCGCCGTTATTTCCAAGTTCCTTAATGGAAACGAATGATGCAACCGGCCCACGTAATATACTTTGTTTCGCGCCATCAATCGTTTGTGCTGTAACTACACCGTCTAAAGTTTGTGGTACACCAAGTGCGACAAAGGCTAGCGCCGCAATAAATGCGATAGGAAGAAATACTCTCGTTAATGCTCTCGTAAAATCAACGAAAAAGTTACCGAGTTCTTTTCCAGCGAGCCCTCTTATAAATGCCATAACGAGTGCTAACGTCGTTGCCGGTGCTGCAAACATTAAAAATGTAATTCCGATTAATTGTGATAAATAAGATAAACCATTTTCACCGCTATAATGCTGTAAGTTTGTATCAGCCATAAAACTAATTGCTGTATTAAAAGCGAGCGTGGGCTCCATTCCTTCAATGTGTGCTGGATTTAATGGCAATACTCCTTGTAGTCTGAAAATGAAATATACGACAACAATCATAAATCCATTTAATAAAACTAATGATAATGCGTACTGTTTCCACGTTTGATTGTATTCTTTTACACCCGTAATTTTAAAAATAAGTTTTTCAAAAGGCCCGAATACTTTATCTAGCTTTTTACTCCCTTGAAAGGCTTTTTCTAAATAAATTCCCGTTGGCTTTGCCACAAGAATAAACAACAGCATTGTAATAACGACTGCGACCCAGATCATAATGAATGACTCCCCCTAATTAAAACTTTTCCGGATTTAATAATGCATACACTAAGTACACCGTAATTGCTGCAACAATAACCGATAAGGCAATCGTCATGATTGCTTCCCTTCTTTCACAACTTTATCTGACCAACTTGCAAGACTTGCCATCGATGCGACTAACACAACAAAAATCCCGATCATCACAACATCTAACATAGCTACCCTCTCCCTTTGTAAAAATTTACCATTAAATAGTCAAAAAAAGAACACTAAGCTCTACTTAGTGTTCGAAATGAACAACACAAAGTAAACCTCCTCTCTAAACGCTTACGAGGTTAGCTGTCGGATTCGGGCCTAAAGAGTAGCCCTACTTTCAAAACTGAAAGATTCACCCCAAGTGACGATGCACAAAATTGGTTCCCCCGCTCCATTTCTGGAACTCAGCGATTTTAGGTTTTTTTGGAAATTTTACGAATGATTTATGAGAGTAAATATACTCCTCTATATTTAACTTGTAAAGAGGCAAATTACTGAAAATAAGAAAATATCCATCTATTTAAACGCTTACATTGAGTGTTATTAATATTTTTTCACCTGTTTTCTCGTCTTTTCTTTCTTTTTCATAGAAATGATCTTTTAAATACGAAATAAAAAGAGCGAATGACATAAAGTGCATAGCTTGTTGCACTTAGCATTCGCTCTTTTTTCATTCACTATTTATTCTCCTTGTAAAAAAGCACGTAAATTTCTCCCGCGAATATAAACTTGTGACAATTCTGCATGTAGCTGCTCATATTCGATAACATCTGTTTTTAAATATAAAGCGTCTTTCGATGGCAATATAATATAGGGCCTTGGAAAAATAGGATCAAGCACCACCAATTCTTGAACTCGATCTACTGATACCGCCCAACGATTCGCTATATCTCCTAGTAACAACACCTTCATCTTCTTTTCCTCCGCCCTATTCAAAAAATAAAAAAGAAATATTATCACAATTCGTAAACACGACAAATGTAGCTCCAATTATTTCATAGAGCCTTGCTGGATATCGTTTATTCCTTGTAACAACAGTAATAGGTGCTTGAAAAGAAAAGCGAATGTGTTCTGTAAAGAAGCTAACGATTGGAAGCTCATCCCCTAGTAAAATTACCTTCTTTATGCACTCACAAATACTAGTAAAATCCTGCTCCTTGCTACAACTATACGTCCAATCAAACCCACAATCCCTAACTTCAGCCGCTATCTCTTCATTTGCTGTAAAAATAATTAACTCATGTTGAAATGCTACTAAATCTCTTAAACTATTTACCTTGCTTTCTTCTCCAACACAAATAAGTGTTAGTTCCATGTACCTCATCCTCCTTAGCATAAAAGAACTCAAACATAGATTGATATTCCCCTATACTAATCAGATTGATGAAGTGATGTATCCATCATGGCACCGTCCTCTCTCAAGACGCTTACGAAGTTAGCTGTCGGATTCGGACTTTGAGAGTAGCCCTACTTTCAAAATTGAAAGATTCACCCCAAGTGACAATGCACAAATTGGTTCCCCCGCTCCATATAATTGGACTCAGCGTATTACAAAAAATATATTCTGGCTGATATATTACTCCTGTATTTAGAAAAAGTAAACAGAAAAAAAGCCAGTTATAAAACTGACTTTTTACTTACCTATGCTTGCGTTTTATTCAAATTATATGCAAAATGATTCGTCGGCCCATGGCCACTTCCAATATTCAACGGCTCTTCAATTGCTATACTAATAAATCGTTTTGCTTCTTGAACTGCCTCTTCAATCGAGTAGCCTTTCGCAAGTCCTGCTGTAACCGCTGAAGCAAATGTGCACCCGCTTCCGTGCGTTTGCTTTGAAGGAATCCGTTCACTTCTAAATTCAATAAACTGCTCACCATCAAAGAGTAAGTCAACTACCTCATTACCTTGATATTCTGCATGTCCACCCTTCATAAGCACGTATTTCGCACCTAATTCATGCAGTACTTTCGCAGCTTCCTTACTATCTTCAACATTATGAATCTCCATCCCAGTTAACACTTCTGCTTCAGGAACATTCGGTGTTACAACTGTTGCTACTGGTAATAAATATTCTTTTAATGCTTGTACTGCTTCTTGTTGTAATAATGATGCACCGCCCTTAGCAATCATAACAGGGTCTAGTACAATATTATTCCAGCCAAATTTATTAATATGTTCTGCTACAATTTGAATAATTTCGCTGCTAAATAACATTCCTAGTTTCACAGCATCTGGTGTTAAATCCGAACCAATTGAATTCAACTGTTCCGTAATACCTTCTAACGGAACTGGATATACCCCTTGAACGCCAAGCGTGTTTTGAGCAGTAATTGCCGTAATAGCCGTCATCCCGTACACACCAAGCTCTTGGAATGTTTTTAAATCTGCTTGAATGCCGGCACCGCCGCCGCTATCAGATCCTGCAATTGTTAAAGCTTTATTTACTTTCATCCCACTCATCCTTTTCTATCCAAAATAGCGATGATAAATTGTTTTTGCTTCGCTTATATCTTTCGTTCCATGTACAAGTACACGACCATCTTTAAAAGCAACTAATCTCTTTTCTTCCACAGAAAATGATAATAAATATGGGTTTACATTTAAATCATTCACACGATCATGCAGCAGCTCTTTGTATCGTTCAAAATCCATTTCCTCTTTATGAGGCGGTCTAATTTGAACTGTATTTCTCCCGCATAAAACAGCTGTTTTTGATGTGTTTTCTTTATTTAAATACGGATACAATGCATTCTCTCCGCACGAAGGACAATTGTGTTTACGAAGCTTTTCCACATTCATACATGAATATTCATTCTTCCATACATCAAACGACACAAGTCCATCTCGAAGTGATTCGTAATCTTCCACTAACAATTTAAGAGCTTCCGTAACTTGATGAGAAACGACGAGAGATACAGCAGGAGATATAATGCCCGCTGTATCACATGTCGCTCCTCCAAGTGGAATCGATTGTAATAAACAAGATAAACATGGCGTTTTACGAGGAAGAATTGTGTAAGAAAGGCCGTAACTTCCTACACATGCTCCATAAACCCATGGAATAGAATACTTTTGCGCTATATCATTTACAATAAAACGTGTTTCAAAATTATCAGTTGCATCAATAATTACATTAACGTTTGTAACAAGTTCTTCTAATTCCTCAGCTGTTACATCTTGAACGAGAGCTTCTATTCTTACTTCACGATTGATCTCTTCTAGACGTTTTTTCGCCGCTACAGCCTTTGGAAGATTATTTTCTACATCACTCTCTGCATACAATTGCTGCCTTTGTAAATTACTCCAATCAACATAATCCCGGTCAACAATCGTTACTGTGCCAACACCAGCTCTTACAAACAGCTCTGCATTTGCACTACCTAATGCACCTGCACCGATAATAAGTACATGTTTTTCTCTTATTTTTCGTTGCCCTTCTTCTCCAATTGGAGAAAATAGTTCTTGGCGAGAATATCGATTATTCAACTACACTCATTCCTTCTAAAGGACTACTTGCTGTTGCACAACGTTTACGTGCAATACGACCTGCCTCAAACCCTAAACGCCCTGCTTCAATGCCTAACTTCATTGCCTGTGCCATTTTAATAGGATCTTTTGCTCCTGACACAGCCGTATTTAATAACACACCATCCGCTCCTAACTCCATTGCAAATGCTGCA
Organism: Bacillus sp. BML-BC051; assembly: GCF_019656175.1. NCBI lineage: Bacteria > Bacillati > Bacillota > Bacilli > Caryophanales > Bacillaceae > Bacillus > Bacillus sp. BML-BC051. Next base: position 11,087 of record NZ_BPLI01000048.1, on the reverse strand, counting down.
TCAGCTGGGCTACCAATACCAGCATCAACGATAACTGGTACTCTCGCTTGTTCAATAATGAAGCTTAAATTTAACGGATTTACAATACCAAGCCCTGAACCGATTGGTGATGCTCCTGGCATAATTGCATGCACACCTAGTTCTTGTAATTTACGTGCTAATACAACATCATCAGATGTATACGGAAGAACGATAAACCCTTCTTCTAGTAACATTTCAGATGCCTTTAACGTTTCTACTGGATCAGGTAATAACGTTCTATCATCACCAATAACTTCTACTTTGATCATGTCACAAAGCCCCGAAGCTTTTGCTAATTTTGCAATACGAACCGCTTCTTCAGCATTTTTTGCTCCAGCTGTATTCGGTAATAACTTATATTTTTTCACATCAAGTTTCTCTAATAAATTAGGCTGCTTTGCATCAAATATATCCATACGACGTACTGCGAACGTTAAAACCTCCGCCTCAGATACATCAATTGCCTTTTGCTGCACATCAAAATCAGGGAATTTTCCTGTTCCTAATAAAAGTCTAGAATGAAATGAAAATGGTCCAATGTTTAACATAATCAACCGCCTCCTACGAAAGTTACAATCTCAATTTGGTCTCCATCAAAAACAGATGTATCTGTATGATCGTCTTTTTGTAAAATATCTTTATTACGCTCTACTACAACAATTCTGTTTTCTAACTCTAAATGTGTAAGTAGCTCAGCTACTGTTTTTACACTCTCTGGCACTTCAATTTGATTACCATTAATTTTTAAATTCAAACTTCCATCCCCTTTCTAAACTGTTTTAGAAAGCAATGAATCTAGCAAGTGATTCTCCTGCTTTCCTTCTATTAAATCCGCCATATACTGACCAGAAACAGGACTTAATAAAATACCGTTTCGATAATGCCCAGTACAAGCATATAAACCTTTTATCTCTTCATGCTCTCCCATATAAGGAGCTTCGTGATTCGATTGTGGTCTTAACCCTGCCCATGTGCTTTCCCACTCTGCTTCTTTTAAAGCTGGTAATATTGTATACGCGCGCTCTAATATAGAAGTAATACTTTCCGGTTGCACAGTTTTATGAAACGTATGAGGCTTCATCGTTGCTCCAATTACGTAACGTCCGCCGCGCTTTGGTGCAATGTAAAATCTTTCTTGGAAAATAGGCGCCTTTAAAAGTTGTTTTCTACTTCTTACCGCTACTACTTCTCCTTTAACTGGATATGTACCCCATTCGTGGTGAAAATGACGCAGTAACTTCGTGCTCCATGAACCACCCGCAATAACAACTTTTTCACATGTGATACTACCTTCGCTCGTCACAATCCCGTTCACTTTATTATTTTCAATACGAATATCAAACACTTCTGTCTGTTCATATATGTCAGCACCCGAAAATGATGCAGAATGTGCGAATGCTTTCGTAAGCTCCGGTGCAATAACATGACCATCTTTCGGATAATATACAGCCCCTATAATTGACTCAGAAAGAAATGGTTCTTTCTCTCGTAAACGACCTCCCGTTAGAAAGTAAGAATCTTCACCCGTTTTCTGCTGCCAATCCATAATGTGAAGAATTCTTTCCTTCTCCTCTTCATTTTGAGCAATGCGATAAATGCCTTTCTCTTCATACCCAATATCGATGCCTGTTTTTTCACGTAAAACTTCTGCAAGTTGTGGAAATATAGCACGGCTTTCTCTTGCAAGTTCAAATAGTGGGTCATATGCATCCCATTCTGCCTGAACCCCAAGTAAGCCAGCGGCTGCTTTCGAGGCTTCAGATGCAATTCTTTGCTTCTCTATAATCGCTACTTTATGTCCTCTTTCTGCTAGAAAATGTGCAACTGCACTACCAATGACACCACCGCCAATTATCGCTACATCATACTTCTTACACATGTTTTTCCGCCCACTTTCTTATTGATTCCTTATAAGATTTCGCTTTGCTATACGGGTTACTACTGCTTATAATTCCAGACATAACAGCAATACCACTGACGCCGTTAGTAAGAACATCCCTGGTGTTTTCCGTGGTGATTCCTCCAATTGCTGTAATTGGTATGGATAAACACTTTGCAATGTCTGAAACCTCTTCAAGCCCTCTCGCTGGCACACCTTTTTTACAATCTGTCGGAAATACATGACCATAGACGAGTGAATCCGCTCCATTCTTAAATGCATCGATCGCCTCTTCTAAAGAATGCACAGAATAACCGACATGCAAATAAGAAAACTTTTCTTTCACTGACCTTACATTTGCGCTTCGATATCCTAGCTGTACGCGCGGAATGTTTAATAAAATAGCAATATCAATTCGATCATTTATCACTATTTTTGATGCCGGAAAGCCTTTCTTCAAAAGGCCTTCCACACCTTCATACAATTCCTTCGTACTTTTCTCACGCTCACGAATATGCAAATAATCAATCTCACTTTCAATTTGCATCGCTACATTCACTAACTCTTCGAATGACATGTGACCATTTGAGATTACATGAAGCTCATTTTTCATATTCATTCGCCTACTTTAAAATGTTTTCGAATAATTCATTGGCCGGAACGATTTCTTTCGTCATTCCTTTATCCTTCAGCCATTTATTTTGTTTCTCCCATGATTCTTTTGAATCTGATAAGAATGGCTCATCTTTCGTTTCCATCTTCTCTAATAAAATTTTCATACTTTCTTTTTCAACTTCTGGTACAAGTGGGAAGTTTTCTTTTTCTTGGTGGTTTAATAAAATATTTAATGCTTCATCTGGATTTTTCTTCATGAAATCATAGCCCTTTTTCGTACCACGTAAGAAAGCTTGCAACGCTTCTTTATCTTTTTTCAACGTTTTATCACCTGTTACAAATACAAGCTCATGATAATTTGGTACACCATAATCAGCTGGATTAAAGTATGCTGGTTCATGACCTTCATGACGCATAACAGGTACTTCATGATTAATGTATGCCCCTGTTACCGCATCCACTTTTTTCGTAATTAGTGCCGGTACTAAGTCAAAGCCAACATCGACTACTTTCACTGTATCTGGATTACCACCAGCTTCTTTTACCATCGTTTTTAAATACATCTCACTTAAAGGTGTTCCAGAATATCCAACTGTTTTCCCCTCTAAATCTTTCGGCGATTGAATGCCTGCTGACTTCAGCGATACAACATGATTTAATGGTGAACGTACGACAGCTCCAATTGATTTCACTGGAATTTGTTCATTTGCTTTTGCCATGACAACATCAGGCTGATAATATAAGCCCACTGTTACTTTTCCTGCAGCTGCTAAAGTTAATGGGTCAGTCGGATTGGAAGGGAATTTAATATTCACCTTTACTCCTTCTTCTTTAAAGTAGCCTTTTTCAATTGCCGCATAAATAAAGCTATGTACCGCATTTGGGTACCAATCAAGCATGACCGTTATTTCTTTTTCTTTTTTACTCTTATCTGATGCTGAATTATTAGAACATCCAGCGATCATTGCAACTAATAATGTCAACACAAAGATGCGTTTTAAAAATTTCATGAATGCTTCCTCCAACTAATGAATTTCTTTTCTAATACCGTAATAAGTATGACGAAGAAAATAGCTAATAATGATAACAATACAATCGGTGCAAATACACCCGCTCCGTCTAACTGCGTCATCATTCTTTTACTGAAATACCCTAGCCCAGCTTGTGCACCGAGCCATTCACCAATTGCTGCCCCAATTACACTAAGCGGAACTGCAATTTTTAAAGCTGAGAAAAAATAAGGAAGAGCAGACGGCAACTTTAATTTAAGAAAAACATCTTTTTTCGTTGCCCCGTACGTAACTAAGAGCTCCTCCCATTCTTTTTTCGTACTGCGTAGTCCATCGTACGTATTGACCGCAATTGGGAAAAACGTAATTAATACCGTAACAACAACCTTACTCCAAATCGTATATCCAAACCATAAAACGAAAAGCGGAGCAAGCGCTGTAATCGGAATCGTTTGTGAAGCAACTAATAATGGATAAAATGCTCTCTCCATCCAATTACTCGCATTCATTAACATCGCTAGCCCTACCCCAAGTACGATAGAAATAGCCACCCCTATTAAAACGACGTATAATGTTGCCGGCAAATGAACCGTGAATAATATATCTTTTAGTTTCCATATCTTCATTACAATTGCAGACGGTGACGGTAAAATGTACATTTCATCTACGATTCTTGCGCCTACTTCCCAAAAGGCAAGTAAAATACTAGAAAGTGTAAGGGCAGGCAATAGCTCCTTCAACCGGTTCATCATACGAGTACCTGCCTTTGTAACATACTAAGAAGCTCATCTTTAAGCGCTAACACTTCCGGCTTATATAAATCTTTTCTTGTTCGATTACGATCAAGTGGTACAACCCTCTCGGTTAAAGTAGTTATCGGTTGCTGCTCTACTACTAAAATTCGATTAGAAAGAAACAACGCTTCTTCCACATCATGAGTGATAAATAAAATTGTTTTTTCCCACTCTTTCCATTGTTCAAACAGCCATTCTTGCAAAGATGCCTTCGTTAAAGCGTCCAACGCGCTAAACGGTTCATCTAACAACAATATCTCCCCGCCTGTTAATAAAGTTCGAATGAAAGATACGCGTTGCCTCATACCACCAGATAAATCTTTCGGATATTTTGTCTCATACCCTTGCAACCCAAATTTATATAGCAGCTCCTTTGCCTTTATTTGTGCTTCTTTCTTCTGTACACCTTGGCACTCTAGCGGCAGAGCTGCATTCTCAATAATCGTTCTCCACGGCAGAAGCATATCTTTTTGGGGCATATACCCTACAGGATGGCTCTTTGTTTCTGTCAGCTCTATTTGTCCAGTACTTGCCTCTTCTAAACCTGTAATAAGGCGAAATAAAGTACTTTTCCCGCATCCACTCGGTCCGATAATACTTACAAACTCTTTATCTTGTATAGAAGCATTTAATTCATTGATGATTGGTTTCTCATCATAATGAAAAGAAACATTATGAAACTGTAGTATGTTCTTGCTCCTCAAATCCCCACATCTCCTTACGATAGGACATATCCCAGAATAAATATTCAAATCGGCTGGAATATAGGAAAATCTCCTCTAATCGATCTAGCTCTTTTTCAGACTTTCCAACTGCCATTTCATTCAATAAATCTATTAACCAAATACAAAGGTTACCGTATTCTGCAGAACTATATCCTTGAATCCACTCACCAAAGAACTCATGATCTCTTGCCCCAGGAATATCATTTAAACGCTTTCCAATTTCCCAGTAGCTCCACATACATGGAAGAAGTGCTGCTATTAATTCCGCAAGTGTACCATTTTGAGATACAGACATCATGTAATTTGTATAAGCTAAATTTTTAGCAGATGGCTTTGCAGACTCTATCTCCTCTATAGAAATTCCAAGTCTTTTTGCATACTGTTTATGGATCGTCATTTCTCCATTTAATATGCCATCAATTTGTTCAGCAAATTTCCCCATTACTTGTGGATTTGTTGCCTTTACAACACCAATCGCATATAGCTTTGCATAATCTAACAAATATAAGTAATCTTGAATAATGTAATACTGAAACTTATCTTTTTCTAACGTGCCATCCCCCATACCTACTACAAACGGATGATTATGACTCATCTCCCAAACTGGTTGTACAGTTTCTAATAATCTATCGCAAAATTTCATTTCCCTATCCCCTTCCGGTATGTGTATATAAATAAAAAACCACTTCTAAATAAGAAGTGGTTACAGCAAATAAAATTATAATTTATTCGTTGCTCCACTTCCCTTCGCTAGTATTACCTAGATCAGGTGTTATAAGGGTTAAGGATTATTCCTCTCTCAGCACAACAAGCACCCCTAGTGGTTTCAATATGAAATTTTCAAATAAAAAAGCCCCGTTTCTATACGCAAAGAAACGGGGACTCATTATTAGTGTCCGAATTGCTTCCCTACGCTAGCATAATCTAGATCAGGTAATGAAAAGGATCAAAGGCTTATGGCCTACTCTCAGCTGGCAACACCAGCTCTCCTAGCAAACTATGAAATTAACACTGTCAGTATAACATCGTAATAAGACATCATCAACTGTTTTAATTTTCTCAATTGTCAACAAAATAATGAAACTATATAATACTTATATTCTATGTTAGAAATTATTATCCTAATGAATTGGATAATAAGGAATCATTATCCTCAAAAAATTTATTTTTATATTGATTTCATATTACATTTATGTGAATACACCCACTATATTATATCTTTATACTATAATAAAATTACAACTATACAACTAGAGGAGGTCTCTATTATATGAATATGAAAGCTACCGCTTTAACAGCAACTACTGTCGCAATTGCCTCTTTACTTCCTTCTATGGGAGAAACAAATGTAAAAACAGCCAACGCTGAACAATTATCTAATGTGAAAACTGGATATGTCAAAGTCGATCAAGTAGCCTTACATACAAAAGATAACGCAAATAGCTCTTCAATTGATACAATTCGCTTTAATACGAAAGTGAACATACTTGAAACAACTAATGGCTGGTATAAAGTATCTGTTAATAATAAAGTAGGTTACGTACAAAAAGATGCTATTCTACTAAAAAACAAACTTCAATCTAATAATCAATACATCGTTAATGCCAATGCATTAAACGTTCGTTCTGAACCTAATTTAGAATCTTCAATTTTAGATGTATTACCAAATGGGAAATTCGTTACCATTCAAGAAGAACAAGGTGAGTGGTATAAAATTTTACATAATGGCAGAACAGGTTACGTACAAAAAGCATTCGTATCTAATGGTTCACAGTCTTTAGTAAAAGGCATCACAGTTCAAAATAATACGAAATACACAGTTGCAACACCTAAACTTAATGTACGTAGCAACGCTAGTACAAGTAGTGCACTACTTGGTTCATTACAAAATGGTACACAAATACAAGTAGTGGAAACTGTGGGAACTTGGTATAAAATTCGTTTTGGCACAGGATACGGATACGTGGCAAAACATTATGTGATGCAAAATCAAACACAATCACAAGCTCAAACAGCTCAATCTACTTCCATTCCAGCTGTTTTCAAATTTCCTACTCAAGGAAGAATTAGCTCAACCTTTGATATGCGCTGGGAACAAATGCATTATGGTATAGATATTGCAGCTCAAGGTAATGTCTCTATCCAGGCAGCGGCTGCAGGTAAAGTAGTGAAATCATATTATTCAGCTAGCTATGGCAATGTTGTGTTCGTCGCCCATCAAATAAACGGGAAATTATATACAACAGTCTATGCACACATGAAAGATCGCACTGTACAAGCTGGTGATCAAGTACAAGCTGGACAATTAGTAGGTCATATGGGAAACACAGGTCATTCATACGGGCAACATCTTCATTTTGAGTTACACAATGGAGAATGGAATTTTGAAAAAACAAATGCAGTAAACCCACTGCCATATTTAGTTAGGTAAATTGTATGCCACGTAATATCAATATACCTCTCTTAATTGAATACTTAGCCTTTTTAGGCTTAATCTGTTGTTTAATCATTTATAATACAAACACTGTATTTTTATCTATTATCATTGCTTTTGTTGCTTTAGAAATTATGATGGAATCTTTTCAAGTACAACTAAAACAAAAAATTGCCCATATTTATAATGCCATCTTTCTATTAAGTGCCCTAATAACAAATATTATTAGTAATGGTTTTTATTTATCTACCGTATATCCTGTATTCTTTATGGCTGTTTTATTATTCATAGCTAGGTACATTCATGTTCCTAAAAACAAGAAACACGAACAAGAAGCTTAGAAAGAGGAGACACTGTGTACCGATCTTTCAAAGATAATCCGCTAAAATATATATTAAATTTATATAAAAAAACAAATACTTTTTTTGGTATACAAGGAAGTAATACTGCACAATTTCTCCTTTATGGAATGTTATTGCTCATTTTAATTGCGTTCTCCTTGTTTTACTAATAAAAAAAGGATCTCAAATAAATTTGAGATCCTTTTTAATTTATATAAATTTTTTATATAGAAAATGCTCTTTATCCGCAAGCATATTTTTCATAAATAAAGCTAAGATTATATTTTTTCTCTAAGCTCATTCTTTGTTCATCATCACACCAATAGAACAGAATGTCATGAATCGTTGCATAACGCTTATTTTTAAGAAATAGTTTAAAGAATGATGGTAAACAATCATGTAATTGTATAAATATATAATTGCGTAATATTTCTTCTTTATATTCAATGCCCTTACAAATATACAGTAATTCTTCACAATAATATGCATGTTGTGGAACTTGAATCATTTCGAAAAATGGCACATATGATAATAACTTCCCGATAAAATGATCATATCGATCCATTATTCCTATCGTCATATGCTCCATCATTTCTTTCATTACATATAAATAATCATCTACATGAGTAGTTTTCAATGGATCTAATCGATCTGAAATTTGAGAAAGTACAGCTCTTTGACAAGCTAACACCGCTTGACTAGGTCCATAATATGATAGGAAGTCTGTACACTTACGATATTTTCGTAATAAGTCATGTGTGTATAAGTCATACACAAACGTATTACAATACATCGCTAGACTCATCATATCACTATTTAATTGCTCTTTTGATAGTAATTTAGCTCTCTTACACATATAAAAGAATGTAAATTCCAATACTTCTTTATGAGATAATAGATGCTTACAATCCGTAATACATTTCTCATTAAATTTAACTCTATCCCAAATTTCTACATCCTCATCAGTCAATTCACCAATACGATATTTAATAATTAAATAGTTTAAAGCAACCGCCTGCGTCAAAAGATCCCACGTTTCATATTCCAATGAAGTGTGAACAAACTCAGCTAGTCCTTGAGTTATCATAAAAGTATTTGCTTCTTCATACCAACCAATCTCTTGGCATAAGCGAAGAATACGTACTAGAGTTGGAATTTCATCTTTATGAAACTGCGGTAAATTCTTTACTTTATTCATTCCATATACGATAAATGCCGCTAAATTTTCTTCTTTATAAAATTCTTTTTCTTTCCATACTAATATAGTTCGTTCTTTCCCTCCACCTTTTGGATGACAAGGTACAAGCAAAGATAATAATTCAGCGAAATTATCTGGTTCTATATATGTATCTGTAACCAAATTCCAATTTGGATCGCGCTGTACAGCCCTCATATAATTCCCCTTCCCTTTTGTCTACATAGGAAATATTAATCCATTATTACATCATTAACGATGAATATTGTTATATTCGAAATCTTTCATAATACTTATATCTATCAGTATATCATTTTTTCTCTTATTTAAAATTAGGAATGACAAATTTAAAAAAACTGTCGAAATTATTAACTGTATACTTATATTATATAATGTCTCAGATACATCATGCTAACATATTAGTTTAATCCATATACTAGAATAATGCATCTGATTTTGATACGTAACTTATCCCACTAATAAAAGTCTCTCTTCATTCCGTATGCTCCGAAATTTCACTTAAAGCAAATCCAGCTTGATCATCTGCCGATTCTCTTATAGCTAAATCACCTAGTGCTAGCATCCCAACAAGTTGACCACCCTCAACTACTGGTAATCGTCTAATTTGATACTGTGCCATTAACTCTGTAGCTTTTTCAATAGAATCATCTGGAGAAACTGAAACAATGTTTGTTGTCATTACATTTGTAATTTTATTAGATCCAGGATGTTTCTCAGCAATCCCACGAATAACTAAATCTCGGTCCGTAACAAGCCCAACAACTTGCTCATTTTCAACAACTGGAATCAATCCAATCGATTCTTCTTTCATCTTTACAGCAGCCTCATATACATTGTCTAGCGGTGTACAATGTACAACATGAGTACTCATAACGTCTCTCACTCGTGTCATTTTTGTCTCCTCCTTTTTATACATACCATAGCTTTTCCTAAATCCCTTTATTTATTTCAGGAAAATCAGTTGATAACAGAGGATTCTACAAAATAAAAAAGAGTCAGCATATTGCTGACTCTTTTTTTATGACCCGTACGGGATTCGAACCCGTGTTACCGCCGTGAAAGGGCGGTGTCTTAACCACTTGACCAACGGGCCATGGCTCCGCAGGTAGGACTCGAACCTACGACCGATCGGTTAACAGCCGATAGCTCTACCACTGAGCTACTGCGGAATAATATATGGTGGGCCTAAATGGACTCGAACCATCGACCTCACGCTTATCAGGCGTGCGCTCTAACCAGCTGAGCTATAGGCCCATATACTTACAGGGGCAGTAGGAATCGAACCCACACTGGAGGTTTTGGAGACCTCAGTTCTACCTTTAAACTATGCCCCTAAAGGATGCCGACTAGAGGACTTGAACCCCCAACCTACTGATTACAAGTCAGTTGCTCTACCAATTGAGCTAAGTCGGCATAAAAAAAAATGGTGGCTCGGGACGGAATCGAACCGCCGACACGAGGATTTTCAGTCCTCTGCTCTACCGACTGAGCTACCGAGCCAACATAAATGGCGGTCCCGACCGGGTTCGAACCGGCGATCTCCTGCGTGACAGGCAGGCATGTTAACCACTACACCACGGGACCATTTGGTTGCGGGGACAGGATTTGAACCTGCGACCTTCGGGTTATGAGCCCGACGAGCTACCGTGCTGCTCCACCCCGCGACAATATAATATTTTAAAAAATGGAGGAGGTAGAGGGATTCGAACCCCCGCGCGACTCTCGCCGCCTGTCGGTTTTCAAGACCGATCCCTTCAGCCGAACTTGGGTATACCTCCATGAAGGAAAAAAGAAATATTTTATTATTTATGTCTAAACCATTTAAAAAGAAAATGGAGGAGGTAGAGGGATTCGAACCCCCGCGCGATTCTCACCGCCTGTCGGTTTTCAAGACCGATCCCTTCAGCCGAACTTGGGTATACCTCCGAGACATATAATAAATAAAGTGGAGCCTAGCGGGATCGAACCGCTGACCTCCTGCGTGCAAGGCAGGCGCTCTCCCAGCTGAGCTAAGGCCCCATGTTTTTGGGAATATCGGGAAGACAGGATTTG
>NZ_BPLI01000047.1:0-43844 GCF_019656175.1 Bacillus sp. BML-BC051 | reverse complement strand
CTATATCCTGTATAGTACAAATAATGATTTATATAAATAGAATTAACGGAGGTTTCATATGGTTAATATCGTAAAAATTAGAGGGAGTGTATTTGCACCGTATGCGTTGCTGAAGCCTATTAAGGACGCTGCAACAGGAAGAGTTTTTGAATACGCCGGAGATGCACGTGAATTTACACCGTACGCTGTAAATACAAAGCGTTCAAGATTAGAACAAGAAGTAATTGTTGATTTTTATAAAAGAGAAATTTTCTCATATGTAGATGCTTGTATCGTTACTGTGAAAATTACAAATTCAGATGGATCAATTGAGTATCAAAAAGGAGAAACAAGTACAGAAAACATTGTATGTACTAATATCGTATGGGCGGAGGATGAGGTTTCATTTGAAATGAGAGCAAGTGCAAGTAATCCGTTAAATGCGGCGGCACCCGCAGCAGATTATTTTTTGGTTATAAGAGTTAATACAAGTGGTATTGTGCATGTTGAAGGTTTACATGATGGTTTCCCTTGCTATGAATTTTATAAACAAATAGATTTTGGTTCATTTGAAAAAATATATACACATGATTTCAGAGAAACGAATGATACCCCAGCAGCACTAGCTGGAGAAATGGAATATAGCTTTAAAACGAAAATCTAGCTATAAATATAGCATCATTTGTAAGAAGGAAGTAGCCAACGTAAAAGAGAAAGATTTTAATTATGTGACTGAAATGGTGTTTTTTATTAAATAATGCAGTATATAAAATTAGAATTATAGAGGTATTTCTTATGACTAATATCGTAAAAATTAGAGCTAACGTATTTATTCCAATGTTTTGGACAGAACCACAGAAGGATGTACAAACAGGGAAAGTAATACAATTCGAAGGTGATTCACGTGAATTTACACCGCATGCGGTAAATACTATGCGCTCTAGAGTTGAGCAAGAGGTAGTAGTGGATTTTTATAAAGAAGAAGTGTTTTCATATGCGAACACAGGTATTACGACAGAGAAGGTTATGAATCCAGATGGTTCTGTGAATAAAAGAACAGGAAAAGCGAGTACTGAAAATATTGTGTGTACGAATATCGTATGGAATTCTGATAGTGTGCAATTTAAAATGAGTGCGAGCGCAAGTAATCCATTAAATATATATGCACCTCCTGTAGATTATGTATTACATGTATGTGTGAAAAAGGATGGTAGTATAGATGTTCAAGGAGAGCATGATGGATTCCCTTGTTTTGAATTTTATAAGCAAGTAGATTTCGGTTTATTTGAAAAAATATATACACATGATTTTAGAGAAACTGGTGATACAGCTGCAGCACTAGGCGGGGAAATGGATTATAGTTTTACAAAGAGATTATAGGAAGTATGACAATGGAACGATGTGTTGCTTCGTTTGTAAAGAACTTGGAGAAGTCTAAGTTCTTTTTTATTTGTTTCAAATTTGTGAAAGAAAGACATATATATTGAAAATGCTTTTTTTATATTTTATTATATACCCATACGGGTATGAGTTTTATTTTTGATACATTGAGAAAATAAATCATATGGAGGTTTGAAATATGTCTAAAAAAATTGTAGTAGTAGGTGGAGTTGCGGGCGGGGCATCAGTAGCTGCAAGGCTTCGTCGTTTAAGTGAAGAAGATGAAATTATTATGGTGGAGCGCGGTGAATATATTTCATTTGCAAATTGTGGCTTACCATACTACATTGGCGGTGTTATTACAGAAAGACAAAAGTTATTAGTACAAACTGTTGAAAGAATGTCAAAGCGTTTTAATCTAGATATACGTGTATTGAGTGAAGTAGTAAAGATTAATAAAGAAGAGAAAACAATTACTATAAAGAATGTAACTACAAATGAAACATATAACGAGGAATATGATGTTTTAATTCTTTCACCAGGGGCAAAACCAATTGTTCCACCTATTCCCGGTATTGAAGAAGCGAAGGCGTTGTTTACGTTACGAAATGTACCTGATACAGATCGTATTAAAGCGTATATTGATGAAAAGAAACCACGTCATGCGACGGTTATTGGTGGTGGATTTATTGGAGTTGAAATGGTTGAAAACTTAAGAGAACGAGGAATTGATGTTACTCTTGTAGAGATGGCAAATCAAGTAATGCCACCAATCGATTATGAAATGGCAGCATATGTACATGAGCATTTGAAAAAGCACAATGTTGAGCTTGTTTTTGAAGATGGTGTAGATGCATTAGAAGAGAACGGGACTGTTGTACGTTTAAAAAGTGGCTCAATCATAAAGACAGATTTGATTATTTTAGCAATTGGTGTGCAACCAGAGAGCAGTTTAGCGAAGGATGCAGGGTTAGCACTAGGAGTTAGAGGAACGATAAAGGTAAATGAGAGTTTTCAAACATCAGACCCACATATATATGCAATTGGTGATGCAATTGAAGTAAAGGATTTTGTTACAGAAACAGAAACGATGATTCCTTTAGCGTGGCCAGCTAATCGTCAAGGTCGCATGTTAGCAGATATTATTCATGGTCATACAGATTCTTTATATAAAGGTACGATGGGAACCTCTATAGCTAAAGTTTTTGATTTAACAGTTGCTGTGACGGGAGTAAATGAGAAGATATTAAAACGATTAAATATACCCTATGAGGTAGTACATGTACAGGCGAATTCTCATGCTGGATACTATCCGAATGCTACGCCAGTGCTAATAAAATTAATTTTTAATAAAGATAGCGGGAAAATGTATGGAGCACAGGCGTTAGGGCGTGATGGTGTAGATAAGCGTATTGATGTTATTGCAACGGCAATGAAGGCAAATTTAACTGTAATCGATTTGCCAGATTTAGAATTATCATATGCTCCGCCGTATTCTTCTGCAAAAGACCCAGTAAACATGGTAGGGTATGCAGCAAGTAATATAGTAGATGGTTTTGTGGAAACAGTACAATGGCATGAAATAGATCGTATTGTTGAAAATGGTGGATATCTTATTGATGTTCGAGAGCCTAATGAACTCAAACAAGGAATGATGACAGGCTCTATTAATATTCCGTTAGATGAATTACGTGATCGTTTGGATGAAGTGCCGGTAGATAAAGAAATATATATTACTTGCCAACTTGGTATGAGAGGGTATGTTGCATCACGCATGTTAATGGAAAAAGGATATAAGGTAAAGAATGTAGATGGTGGCTTTAAATTGTATGGGACAGTATTACCAGAACGTATTGTATATTAATATTTTTTCATCTTCCACTTCAAAATTTGGTGGAAGATGAAAGCCTATATAGTAAGGTTTCACTTCTTGTTTTACGCACATATAAGATAAACATTAAAAATAGGGGTTTACAAAATACCCCGCAGGGTATAATATGTTGTCATAAGCTATAAATAGTGACATAATGGTAATGAGGTGACTATAGAATGGAATATAATCAAGATATGAAAAATAGATTGAAACGTATTGAAGGTCAAGTTCGTGGTGTACTTCGTATGATGGAAGAAGGAAAAGATTGCCGAGAGGTTATTACACAGTTAACGGCATCTCGTTCTGCACTTGATCGTACAATTGGACTTGTTGTTGGGACAAATTTAGAGCAATGTTTGCGTGAGCAGTTTGAAAGCGGTAATGGTTCAAATGAAGAGTTAATTAAAGAAGCTGTTCAATTACTTGTAAAAAGCCGATAATCTGTCAAACATAAGTGTTGACAGATTTTCAAAAACATTTTAATATACCCCTACAGGTATATGTATATAAGTTATGGAGGAATCGAATATGAGTATAAAAGTGGATATGAATCTAGATTGTAAAGGTTTGGCTTGTCCGATGCCGATTGTAAAGACGAAGAAGGCGATGGAAGGGTTGACGTCAGGGCAAGTGATTGAAGTTCAGGCAACAGATAAAGGGTCTACTGTAGATATACAAAGTTGGGCGAGTAAAGTAGGTCATCAATATATAGGGAAGAAACAAGTAGGTGATGTATTGATGCATTACGTTAGAAAAGCAAATGAGCATGAAATGAATGAAATAGTGAAATATCCTCATACAATTACGAATTCGGAATTGGAAGAGATATTATTAAGTGGTGAAGAGTGTATTGTAGTAGATGTTCGTGAAGCGGCGGAATTCGCTTTTGGTCATATTCCATCGGCTGTTTCCATGCCTTTAGGAGAATTAGACAGTGCAGCGTTAGATCAGACGAAGCAAATTTATGTTGTTTGTCGAACTGGTAACCGTAGTGATGTAGCTTGCCACATGTTGAAAGAGAAAGGCTATGCAAATGTGAAAAATATCATTCCAGGCATGTTAGAGTGGCAAGGGAATGTGGAAAAATAAAGTGAAACTTTAATCAGTGAAGCGGGTTTTAATTTTCCAAATGAAAATATACCTATGGGGGTAATTAGATGGATGTTAAAGCATTACAAGCAAAAGATGTTGCAGAGAAAGTTTTATTCGGGGAGTTATTTATTTTAGATGTTCGTAATGAGGCGGATTATGAAGATTGGAAAATTGAAGGAAAAGAAGTTACTTCAATGAATGTGCCGTACTTTGATTTATTAGAGGGTGTAGATCATATTGCCAGTGAACTACCTAAAGATAAAGATGTTTTAGTAGTATGTGCAAAAGAAGGGTCTTCTATATTTGTGGCAGAGCAATTAACAGAGGCTGGATTAGAAAATATTTATTATTTATCTGGTGGTATGAAGGCTTGGAGTGAATATGTAAAGCCTATAAAAGTGGGAGATTTAAAAGATGGCGGAAGTATGTATCAGTTTAACCGTCTTGGAAAAGGTTGCTTATCATATATGGTTATTTCAAACGGTGAAGCAGCAGTTATTGATGCAGTAAGAACAGTTGAAGCGTATGAAGAGTTTGCGAAAGAGCATGGTGTTACGATTACGAATGTAATGGATACACATTTACATGCAGACCATATTTCTGGCGGACGTAAGTTAGCGGAAAAAGTAGGTGGTACGTATTGGTTGCCGCCAAAAGATGCGGAGGAAGTTGTGTTCTCATATAAACCACTCGTTGAAGGATCTGTTATTACGGTGGGGGGTACTAAAATTGAAATTGACGCATTATACTCACCAGGGCATACGATTGGAAGTACGTCATTTATTGTAGATGATTCCCATTTATTATCAGGCGATATTTTATTTGTAGATTCCATCGGGCGTCCAGACCTTGCTGGGAAAGCTGAAGATTGGGTAAGTGATTTACGTACTACTTTGTATAGCCGATATAAAGAACTATCTCAAAACTTAGTTGTGTTACCAGCTCATTATTCAAAAATAAGTGAAATGGATGAGAATGGTGTTGTGAGCGCAAAGTTAAAAGATTTATTTACGTATAATGCAGGGCTAAATATTGAGGATGAGGGAGAGTTTCGTAAAGTGGTAACAGAGAATTTACCACCTCAGCCGAATGCATATCAAGAAATTCGCCAAACAAATATGGGGCGATTAAATCCAAGTCAAGACGAAGAGCGTGAAATGGAGATTGGTCCAAACCGTTGTGCAGTTCATGAATAATGAAATAAACAAATAAAAAATGGAGGAATAGATGATGAATGTAAAACAAGTATTAGATGCGAAAGGTTTAGCATGTCCGATGCCGATTGTAAGAACGAAGAAAGCGATGGATACTTTACAAACTGGAGAAGTGTTAGAAGTACATGTAACGGATAAAGGGTCAGTTAAGGATATTCCAGCGTGGGCAAATAAAGGTGGTCATGACATCGTAAAGCATGTAGAAGAAGCTGATGTGCTGAAGTTTTGGATTAAGAAGGCGTAGTAGTTTCATAAATGTAGAGAGGTTGGTTATATGAATACAATATTAAGTACGCTCTTTATTGTACTGGCTGCAGGATTTGTTATTTCACGTTTTTTACCGGTAAAAGGTGTTCAAAATATAAGTGGAAAAGAATTAAAGAGTATAGCGGGAAAAAAGGGAAAACAATTTATAGATGTGCGTACAGTAGGTGAGTATAGAGGGAATCATATGAAAGGGTTTCAAAATATCCCACTAAATGAGTTAGCGAGTAAAGCAAATCAGTTAGATAAAAATAAGGAAGTAATCGTTATTTGCCAGAGCGGGATGAGAAGTAAGCAAGCAGCAAAGGTATTAAAGAAATTAGGGTTTCAGCACGTTATCAATGTTTCAGGTGGTATGAACGGTTTGTGAGGAGGGAATTAAAAATGAAAGAAATGACAGTAAAAGAATTAGAAGAAAAATTGTTGCGTAAAGAAGCAGTAAATATCGTAGACGTACGTGAAGTAGAAGAAGTAGCCGAGGGGAAAATTCCAGAAGCAAGTAACATTCCACTAGGACTATTAGAGTTTCGAATGCATGAGTTGGATAAAAACAAAGAATATATTATCGTTTGTCGTTCTGGCGGAAGAAGTGCACGAGCAGTTCAGCTTTTAGAGAGCTACGGTTTTCAAGCAATCAATATGGCAGGTGGTATGTTAGCGTGGGAAGGTAAAATCATATAGTGAAGTAAGTGATTTGAGCCTTTTTATAAACAGATAAATACCCCTACAGGTAATCGGAGGGAGAACAGCATGGAACAACAGAAGAAAACAACAATTGTTTTATTTAGCGGAGATTATGATAAAGCGATGGCTGCTTATATTATTGCAAATGGTGCAGCGGCGTATGATCAAGATGTGACTATTTTTCATACTTTTTGGGGCTTAAATGCTTTAAGGAAAGATGAACATGTGAAGGTAAAGAAAACGTTCATAGAAAAAGTATTTGGAAAAATGATGCCGCGTGGTGCGGATAAGATGGGATTATCAAAAATGAATTTTGCCGGTATGGGACCAAAGATGATTAAAGGTATTATGAAAAAACATAATGCGATGCCTTTACCAGATTTAATGGATTTGGCGAAAGAACAGGGGATTAAACTTGTCGCTTGTCAAATGACGGTAGATTTATTAGGGTTAAAAGAGGAAGAGATTATGGAAGGGGTAGAGTTTGCAGGAGTAGGAGCATATTTAGCAGATGCTTCGGATGGGAATGTGAACTTATTCATTTAAATCACCTTCTTTTTAGAAGGCGGGGGATATAAGGTGAGTTTAGTCGTATTACTTTTTATAATTGGGTTTATAGGATCGTTTATATCAGGAATGGTTGGAATTGGCGGTGCGATTATTAATTATCCGATGATCCTATACATTCCGGTATTGCTAGGATTTACTGGCTATACGTCACATGAAGTGAGTGGTATTACAGCAGTGCAAGTATTCTTTGCAACTTTTGCAGGGGCATGGGCCTATCGGAAAAGTAATGATATGGATAAAACGCTAGTTGTGTATATGGGAGCTAGTATATTAGCAGGAAGTTTCATAGGGAGTTTTGGTGCTAATGTATTAGAGGAACATACGGTCAATGTTGTTTATGCAGCGTTAGCAACAATTGCTGCTATTATGATGTTCGTACCGAAGCGAAATATTGGTGATAAAGTGAAATATAATAAATGGTTAGCAAGTTCGCTAGCGTTTATTGTAGGCGGAGCATCAGGCATTATAGGTGCTGGCGGTTCTTTCTTATTAGTACCGATTATGTTAGTGATTTTAAAATTGCCGATACGTACAACAATAGCGACATCTATTGCTATTACGTTTATTTCCTCAGTAGGGATTACGACTGGAAAAGTGATAACTGGGCAAGTAGTTGTAATTCCAGCTCTCATTATTGCGATTGCAAGTATCTTTGCTGCGCCGCTTGGAGCGCGAGTTGGGAAGAGGATCAATCAAAAAGCACTGCAATATATGTTATCGATTTTGATTGTAGGTACTGCTGTTAAGATGTGGATTGATATGATATCGAAATAAAAGGATGGGCTGCTTGCAGCCCATCCTTTTATTTATCTCGCTATTTGAAGGTAGTAAACGCCCGATTGGTGCAGGCTGATTTACGCCCAAATAACTTTCATTAAGTTTTTATATTCGTCATTTGCTAATTTATATAGCATTCTCGTATGTTCAAAGACAAGTGCTGGATTAAAGTTTGGTTCTGAGAATGCAAGTGATGCTGAAATATCAATTGCATTTTGCTTATTTAATGTGAATTTTGCAAATCGATAAGATGTGTTTAATTCATTGATAACGTGCAAAATATCATTTGTTGATGTTGCATCAGGTACGTGAGCAACATTGAAGCAGTATATATCTACAGTAGGATGTTCGTTTTGGAAAGCAGCGATTAGTTGAATTTTTGCGCCAGCTTCTGTCTCTAATCCTACTGAAAAATGAACAGAACCATCATTTTCATCTATATTTTCTTCCATGTATATATCGTTGGATTTTAAGTAGTCTTTAAAATCTGAGATGTTATGTTTTACTGCAGCTTTCATATGTATGAGCCCCCTGATAATTGGAATAGATTGCTACTATTTATTATAATTTAAAAATATTAAAAAAGATAGTTAGAAAGTTCTGATTTTTAGTTTCGGATAAATAAAAAAGAAGCAGTACTCTACCTCCATAGAGAACTGCTCCTTTTTTATTCATTGTCGTTAGACGATGTTTCTGTGTCTTCACTGCTATTTTTATTCTTATTTTTAGATTCGTTGTTACTTGATTCGCGTTCACTTGAATTTTCGGACTTAGATTCTTTTGTTTTCTCTGTGCTTGTTTTCTTCGAATCAGAGTCTGTTTTTGTATATGCAGGTAATCCAAGGTGAGCACGAAGATCGTTTGTAACTTTTGCTAATTCTTTTTTATCTGGATTGTAGTAATACGTTCGGCCGCCACCAGCAGATTTGCTACATGTATCGTCACCTTTTTCCATATAGCAGTCTTCACCTTGAATTTGTAATTTCTCAATTTCCGAGTCCGATCCGTACTTGTAGAATGAAAGCATATCATCGAATGTTAAGTTAGTAACGAATTGTCCGTTAATATCATCAATGATGTTACCAACTTTTGTTACAGATCCAACGCTTGTTAGTTTCTTTAAAATTGCTTCAATAACGAGTTGTTGACGTTGTCCACGCATTGCATCACTATCGATGTGGCGCGTTCTAGCAAGAGCAAGAGCTTCTTCACTATTTAGCTTTTGAACACCTTTTTTCAGATGAATTGCATCAGCATTATCATTGCTATCTTGTTCAGTAAATTCAACTGGTACATCGACTTCAATGCCGCCTAAATCATCGACAATTTTCATAAATGATTTGAAGTTAAACTTTACAAAGTAATCGACAGGAACATTCATTAATTTTTCAACTGCATCAATACTTGCTTGTGGTCCACCATCTTTTCCGTTTTTAGTAGAACCGTATGCATGAGCGTGTGTAATTTTATCTTTTTTCTTTTCCACTGGAATATAAGTATATGTATCTCGTGGAATGCTTAATAGTTTTACAGTTTTGCTATCTTTATTAAACGTTGCAAGTAATAGTGCATCCGTTCTTATAGCTTCACCATATTCTTTCCCGCGGACATCGCTTTCATCAACACCCATGACTAAGACAGAGACGTTATTTGCGATAGGTTTTACAGCTTTATCACGTAAATCAGATTTATCACCGCGTGCTAAATCGTGTGCGGCATTTCGAACAGCAGAAGATGCTTTATTTACTAAAAACCAAGTATAACCGCCACCTATTATTAAAAAGAATAGAATAACGCTTATAATAATTTTTGTTTTTTTCTTACCTTTTTTCGGTTTACTGCGTGTATTTTCTTGCAAAGATGGGTTTTGCTCCATTTCTTGTACTCCTTCATTTGGATTGAAATACGACACTCATATCCACTTATTATAATGAAATTTGACGAAAAAAAACATTACAAATCATTTACATTTCGTAAAAATTCAATATATTTATAAAAAGTCAGATTTTTTATATTTTATTTTTGAGATGTAGAATAAGTATAAGTTGTTTTAGTAGAAATGAAAATATGTATTGTGAGAAAGTAATAGAGAAGTAAGATTTGTTGAAATATAGCCAAGAAGAAATGAGTAGGTTTACTTATTTCTTCTATATAATAAAGAAGAAATTTACGGATAAAGGAGAGAGCATAATGAATCATACATCATTCCGAGCAATCGTTGTGAACGAAACAGAAAGTAAGCAGTTTGTAAGAAACGTTGTAGAGAGAGAAGTAAGTAGTTTATCTGAGGGAGACGTATTAATACAGGTTCATTATTCTTCATTAAATTATAAAGATGCTCTTTCAGCCACGGGTAATAAAGGTGTTACGAGAACATACCCTCATACGCCAGGGATTGATGCAGCAGGAGTGGTTGTGAGTAGTGCAGATGAAACCATTAAGGTAGGAGACCAAGTTATTGTAACGGGATATGATTTAGGGATGAATACTTCTGGTGGTTTCGGAGAGTATATTCGCGTGCCAGCATCTTGGATCATCTCTTTACCAGAGGGAATGTCATTAAAGGAAAGTATGATGTACGGGACAGCAGGTTTTACAGCTGCTTTATCAGTATATAAGCTTATTGGAGCAGGCATCACGCCTAATATGGGAGATGTGTTAGTAACGGGTGCCACAGGCGGCGTGGGGAGTGTAGCTGTTAGTATTTTAAGTAAGGTAGGATTTAACGTAGTAGGAGCGACAGGGAAAATGGAAGAGAAAGAGATGCTACTACGTCTAGGAGCGAAAAAAGTGATTCATCGTACGGAGTTGAATGATGAATCAGGAAGACCAATGTTAAAAGGGATATACGCCGGGGTTATCGATACTGTAGGTGGAAATATGCTAGAAACCGCTTTAAAAACAGTAAAGTATGGTGGTTGTGTAACGACATGCGGTAATGTGGCAGGTCAGGAATTACAAACAACGGTATATCCGTTTATTTTGCGAGGTATAAGCCTATTAGGGATAGATTCTGTGCAATGCCCAGTGGATGTGAGAAGAGATGTGTGGACGCTCTTAGCAAGTGAATGGAAAAATAATGAGTTACTATCTTATACAGAAGAATGTACATTAGAAGAGTTAGATGAGAAGTTTACACTTATATTGCAAGGAAAGTTAAAAGGAAGAACGGTTGTAAATATGAAATGAAAAAAGAGACGCTTAAGTTAGCGTCTCTTTTTTATTATAATGATTGTTTTAAATTGATTTTACCTTGTTCACCTAAAACACCATCGGCAATATTTACAGCGTGATCACCAATACGCTCTAAGTTGCTTACCATATCAACATAGATGATACTTGCATCACCTGAACAGCTACGTTCGTTTAGACGTAATACGTGACGTTTACGAAGAACACGTTCCATTTGGTCAATTTTACGTTCTTTTGCAATAACCGTTTGCGCTAGTTCAGTGTCGAAGTTAGTCAAAGCATTGATTGCATCTTGTAATGTTGAAATTGTTAACTCAAGCATTTCATTTAATTCAGCTAGTGCTTCGTCTGATAGTGAAACACGGTTTGAAATTTGGAAATCTACAAGTTCTACAAGGTTTTCTACATGATCACCGACACGTTCAATATCTCCAACGACACCTGCTAGAACTGAATGTTTTTCGGAGTCTGTTGGTGAAAGTGGTTTTTCTGATAGTAAGACTAAATACTCGATAATTTTTTTATCTAAATTGTTAATAGCGCCCTCTAATTGAGTAGCCATATCAGCGTGCTTTTTGTCTTGTGTATTTAAGAACTGGTTTGCTTCTTTTAATCCATTTAATGAAAACTCAGCCATACGGATGATTTCTTTTTGAGCTTCTGTTAAGGCAATAGCTGGAGATTGCTCAATAAAGATTGGGTTTAAATGTTGTGGTTTGAAATCGATAGCAGAATCTTCACCACGAATAATTTTCGTTACAATCCATGCTAATACAGCAATGAATGGGAATTGTATTAGTGTATTCGTTACGTTAAATGTTCCGTGTGCAAATGCAATTGTCATTTCTGGATTTAAGTTTAATGACGTTTGGAAATATTGAATTAAATTCGTAAAAGGTATTAATAAAATTGTAAAGACAACTGTCCCGACGATATTAAAGATAACGTGAACTAATGCTGCACGTCTTGCGGCAATTGAAGTACCGATTGCTGCTAATACAGCTGTAATTGTTGTACCTATGTTATCACCGAACAATACAGGAAGCGAAGCTTTTAAATCGATTGCGCCTTGACCGAATAGTTCTTGTAAAATACCGATTGTTGCGCTTGAACTTTGTACAATTAAAGTGAACACTGTACCAACAACGATACCTAAAATTGGATTATCACTCATGCTAATCATTAATTCTTGGAATGATTCTAAAGAGCGAAGAGGCTTCATACCTGTGCTCATTAATTCTAAACCGAAGAATAACATACCAAAACCGAATATAACTTGTCCGAAAGAATGTACTTTTTTATTTTTAAAGAAGAATAGTAAGATAGCTCCAACTGCCATAATTGGAAGTGCGTATTCTCCGATTTTAATTCCGATAATAAATGCAGTAACTGTCGTTCCGATGTTCGCACCCATAATAACACCGATTGCTTGTCTTAATGTCATAAATCCGGCACTTACAAGTCCGACTGTTAAAGCGGTTGTTCCTGAACTTGATTGGATTAATACTGTAACTAACATACCTGCTAGTACACCCATAAGTGGGTTTGTTGTAAAGCGATCTAGAATATCGCGAAGACGATCTCCAGCTGCTTGTTGCAGTCCATCGCCCATGTATTTAATACCGAATAAGAAAATACCTAATCCACCAATGAACTGGAAGATCATATCTTGAATATTGTATTCCACGCATTCCACTCCTTAAATTTCATGTACGATGTAATTATTAACTAAACCTTGAGGGACTGTAAACGGTTTACTAGTAAAATTTACACTAAATTTACAAAGGGATAAAAAGTTTACAAATCTTTAAAGAAACAGCTGGATTTAATTGGTTTAACCCCTATATAGACAGTGTTTTTTGTAAAGAAATCACACTTTTTAGAATAGTATTGTTTAGTTGAATATGAAGGAAAGCGTCTGCGAGTTCATCGTATATTTTTTGATGAAAGTTAAAAAAATATGTAGAAAAATGATTTTATTAATTTATTTCTCGTTACTCATCCCGTTTTTGCACATAAAAAAAGCTACTGAATTATCCAGCAGCTTTTTCTCTGTTTTTATCTCCATACTTTTGCTTTCTTATACTTGTGATGTAAATGAACAGGAATGCAATAAGGAGTAGAGAGGAATAGCGATATACAGTTGCGTAGTTTGTAAAATGTGCAATGAATCCAAAAATAATTGCGCCAGCGCCAATTCCAAGGTCAAATGCTGAGAAGAATGTAGCTGTTGCGACTCCTCGTCGGTGCGGTGCTACTCGGTCAATCATCCATGCTTGTAGTGCAGGTTGAATCGCTCCAAAACCACTTCCGTAACATGCCGCTGCGATGATTAGACTCGGAATGGTAGTTGTATACGACAATAAAATAATACCTACAAACGTAATAATAACTCCTGGAATGATAACGAATGTATGACCTTTCGCATCGTATAACTTCCCAGAAAACGGACGAGTGACAGCGATTGCCAGTGCATTAAATAAGAAGAAGAGGCTAATATCAGCAATTCCGACTTCCGTAGCGAATAATGTAATAAAGCTCCCGATTCCTCCGTACATTAATGTAATACATAATATTAATAATGAAGGAAGTAAAGCTTTGCGCTCGATAAATCCATCGAGGAAGGTACCAGATGTTTGCTGTGGTGGTTGCGGCGATTTTTTGATTTGAAGTAGTTTCGTTAATATTAATGAAACTACTGTACAGGAAAGTGCACATAAAAAAAGAATTGTGAAGTTATATGTTTGCATCAGCCAAAGTCCGATAAGTGGACCAAGCGCCATTGCAATCGTTCCAGAAAGGCCGAAATATCCCATACCTTCACCGCGGCGAGCTTGCGGAATTAAATCTGAAACGACAGTCCCATATGTAGTCGTTGTAATACCAAAACCAGCTCCGTGTAAAATTCGAACGGCAAGCAATAGGAAGACGGTTGAAGCGAAAAGATAACTGCCCATAGCGAGTAAACAAATAGCAGTACCGATCATTAAAATGATTTTTTTGTTGAACTTTTGCAAGGCATTTCCAGTTAGCGGTCTAACAAAAAGTGCCGCCACGGTAAACATACCGACAACAAATCCGATATTGGAACTTGTGCCGCCAATTTCTTTCACATAAACAGGTAACGTAGGAATTAACATTTGAAATCCTAAAAACATACATAAGTTTGCTAGAATTAAAGCAACAAACTCTTTTGTCCATAATGGTTCTCGTTTTACGAGTATTGCTTCTCCCATATATTCATCCCCTATATAAAATTTCTCTGTTCTTTCGAGTATATGTATTGGTCAATGTAACAGTCAAGGAAGGTGCCTTGAAAACGTATAACAATTTTTGCAGTGAAAAAACTGACAAATTTGTGTAAAAGCTACACAACTATGAAAAAAAGATGTAAAGTATAGATGTATAGACTTGTAGTTGTTATGAATGATAGAAATTGTTTTTTCTTTAAAGAAAGCGGATTCAAAAAGTAGTGAATGAGAAGGGGATATATACTTTTTCACTACATATATTTGAAAAGGTTTACAAAACAATGAAGAAAGAGGCGTGTACATATGAGACGATTAGGTATTTCTATTTATCCAGAACATTCAACAGTAGAGAAAGATAAGGAATATTTAACATTAGCAAGTAAATACGGATTTAATCGTGTATTCACATGCTTATTGTCTGTAGATGGAGAAAAAGAGAAAATTATAGAAGAGTTTAAAGAAACGATCTCTCATGCAAATGCATTAGGGTTCCAAGTATTAGTTGATATTAGTCCATCTGTCTTTACACAATTAGGTATTTCATATAATGATTTATCGTTCTTCCATGAGCTAGGAGCGTACGGTATTCGTTTAGATGTCGGTTTCTCTGGCTTAGAAGAATCAATAATGACTTACAATCCATACGGCTTAAAAATTGAAATTAATATGAGTAATGGTACGAAATATGTAGATAACATCATGAGCCATAGACCAAACCGTGAAAATTTAATTGGTTGCCATAATTTTTATCCACATCGTTATTCAGGATTATCATACGATCATTTCATTAAATGCTCGAAACAATTTAAAGATTACGGTATGAGAACGGCTGCGTTTATTTCATCATTTGATGCAACATACGGACCTTGGCCAGTAACAGAAGGCTTATGTACGTTAGAGCAGCATCGTGAATTACCGATGACAACACAAGCGAAGCATTTATTTGCGACAGAATTAATTGATGATGTTATTATTGCGAACGCGTATGCATCAGAAGAAGAATTACAAGCACTAGGTGCATTGAATAAAGAAAAACAAACTTTTGATATAGAGTTATACGATACAACAACAAAATTAGAAAAAATTATTGTATTAGAGGAACCGCATTTTTATCGCGGAGATGTATCTGAATATATGATTCGCTCGACACAAAGTCGTGTGAAGTATAAGAAAGAAGAGTTCAAACCACATAATACACGCGAAATTAAACGCGGTGATCTTTTAATTGATAATGAACAGTATGGTCAATATAAAGGTGAGTTACAAATTGCTTTAAAAGATATGGTGAACACAGGAAAAACAAATGTAGTTGGCCGAATTGTAAAAGAAGAAATTTTCTTATTAGATTATTTACAAGCATGGGATAAATTCGGGTTTACATTAAAGAAATAGATTAAATAAAAAAGGAAAAAACTACTGACCTCAGCAGCTTTTTCCTTTTTATATATAAATTGTGAGAGGAAGAGCTATGACAAAAGTGCATCAGCGATTAGTTTCTATTTTAGAGGAGTTTTTAGAAGAGAAATCGATGTTAAATCGAGCTTTTTTAGCGAGCCGTTTACATGTATCAACGAAGACGATTCAAAAAGATATAAAGTTATTGAATGATATATTGGAAGAAAACGGAGCGAAAATTGAATCGCAAAGAGGGACTGGATACGAACTAGAAATTATACAAACGAAGAAGTTTGAAGAATTTTGCGTGAATCTATTTCAAAAACAGACGGAAAAGATCCCAACTTCTTATGAAGAAAGGATAGCGTACATTCTGCAACGTATTTTAACGACAGATGGGTATGTGAAGCTTTCACAGTTAGCAGAGGAGATTTATGTAAGTAAATCGACTGTAAATTTAATTATGAAAGATGTGACAGATATATGTGGTCGCTATAAATTACAAATTGAAAAGAGACCGTATTATGGTATACGTATTGTGGGAGAGGAGTTCAATATTCGTTCTTGTTTATCACAATATGGTTTACCGCGTTATGACCATACTCCGTTTCATGAGCAATTTGAGCAAAGTAATACATATGTATCGTTACCTCATATACCGCTTATCCGTTCGGTTATATTAAAGTATATTGAAGGAGGAACGATATATTTATCAGATATAGAAGTTGATAATTTAGTCATTCATATTGCGATCGCGTTAAAGCGTTGTGACGATCAACATTATATGAAAGGGCTAAATGCGGAGCAAGCTGAACTTATCATAAAGAAAGAATATAAAATTGCGAAAGAGATTTTAGGGGATTTAGAGAAAGCGTTACATCTTTCATTTCCAGAAGAAGAAGTTTTATATGTGACAATGCACTTATTAAGTACTGCTGTTACAGCAAAAGATCGTTATGAAAATGTGGAAGAATTATTAGGGAAAGATCTATATGCATTCATGCAACATATTCTTTTTAAAGTAGCGGAAGAACGGAATCTTATTTTTTATTATGATGAAGAATTATTATTTGGATTTGGTGTTCATTTAAAAACGTTATTAAACCGTTTGAAGTATAAGTTAAATACGAGAAATCCTCTATTGGCAGAAGTGAAAAAGAATTATCCGTATGCTTTTGAAATTGCGGTTCTCGTTGGAGATATAATTGGTGAATATACGGGAGAGTCGATTCCGGAAAGTGAAATTGGTTATATTGCGATTCACTTCGGCGGAGCGATGAGCCGTTTACAGGAAGAGAATCAAAAGAAAAGATGTTTATTAGTTTGTGCGACTGGTCAAGGCAGCGCCCAGCTATTAAAATATAAAATTTTATCACAGTTCCGAGATAAATTAGAGATTGTGGGAATTACAGGTTATTATCAATTGAAAGTGGAGGACCTTTATAAAGATAAAATAGATTGTATTATTAGTACGATTCATATACCGAGTGGCTTGCCTATTCCAGTTATAAAAGTGAACTCAATATTTGATGATAAAGAGATTAAGTTAATCGGTCAGCAATTGTTTACGCATGTGAATACTAGTGTGCAGCAATATATAAAGGAAGATTTAATCTTTTTAAATCATAGCGCTTCTACGAAAGAAGAAGTTATCCAATTTTTATGTGAGAAAGCCGCTGAGAAAAACTATGTACCAGAACACTTTTATGATTCTGTTATAGAAAGAGAGAATACATCTCCTACAGCGGTTGGGAATTTAGTTGCGATTCCTCATCCGATGCAGTTATTAAGTGAGAAAACATTTTTGATGTTTTGTACACTTGATAAAGCGGTTGACTGGGGAGATAAGAAAGTACAAGTTATCATTCTATTTAGTGTAAAGCGTAATAATAATGAGGATTTACAAAAGCTGTATGATTTTTTATATGATATTATGTCTAGTCAAAATACGATGGAGAAATTAGCTCAGGCTAAAGCGATTGAAGATTTTCAAGAGATATTATTATCGTTATAAGAAAAGTATGTAAAAACTTCCGTTACACAACGGAAGTTTTTTATGTTTAATTGTATGCGTTTTCATAATAAGATAACAATATAGAAAAAAGATAGCTTGGGGGAATTTAAAATGACTGATATGCAAACTCCATTTGCGTTAATTTTACATGGTGGCAACGCGAGAAGCGCGTCACTGGAAGCAATTGCTTTTGCAAGACAAGGAGATTTTGAGAATGCGAGTGAAAAGATGACACTTGCTAGTGAGGAAATTTCAGCAGCTCATCGCATTCAAACAGACTTAATTCAAGAAGAAGCAAGAGGAAATCATGCAGAAATCAGTTTACTGTTAGTGCATGCACAAGATCATTTAATGAATGCAATTACAGTGAAAGAACTTGCTGAAGAATTTATTACTCTTCATAAACGAGTAGAAGAGAAAGTGACAGTATAAGATGTACATTTTATTATGTTGTGCAGCAGGCATGTCAACGAGTATGGTTGTAAGAAAAATGCAAGAAGAGGCAATGAAACAGGGGAAGAATTATAAAATTAAAGCAGTTGATTCAGAACTTGTGAAACTGGAGATAAAAAATGCTGATGTTGTTTTAATCGGACCACAGGTGAAGTATTTGTTTCCAGCTGTAGAGTTTCTTGCGAACTCATACGATATACCGGTTGCAATTATAGAGCAACGAGATTATGGCATGTGTGACGGTTTAAAAGTATTGAAACAAGCAGAACAATTAGTTTTAGCATAATTATATTTTTTAAAATATAAACATTATAATGTTATAACTTTATTTCGTTCTTTCGTAGTAAAGAGAAAGAGGAGGGGTATTGATGAATGGTTTTATGAGTTTTATGGAACGAAAAATTATGCCAACAACGCAAAAGATTGCAGGACAACGACATTTATTAGCAATTCGAAACGGAGTTATTTCTACATTGCCGTTAACGATTGTCGGATCATTTTTCGTTATCTTTTTAAATTTACCAATTGATGCATATATGGAGTGGATTGCACCGTTTCGCCATATTTTAGATATTCCATTCCGATTTACAGTAGGTTTAATGGCGTTATACGCAGCATTTGGGGTAGGAGCTTCACTCGCGAATTTTTATCAGCTCAATCAGTTAAGTGCAGGATTGTTATCTGTACTTGCCTTTTTACTAGCATCAGTTGAACCAATTCAAATTACGAAAGCTGTACCAGGTGTTATTGATGCAGGTAGATACATTTCAGTAGGAACATTAAGTGCAACATCTTTATTCGGAGCAATTGTTACAGCTTTAATTGCAGTAGAAATTTATCACTTTATGATTAAGCATAATATCTCGATTAAATTACCAGATAGTGTACCACCAGCAGTTTCAAATTCGTTTGCAGCATTAATTCCAACTTTAGTCGTTATTCTTTTATTCTGGGGTATTCGTTACGGTTTAAAATTTGATGTAAATACAACAATCACATATTTAATCGCACCACTAAAATCCGTATTAGTAGGAAATAACTTATTCGGCGGTTTATTAACAGTATTCTTAATCGTGTTCTTCTGGTCATTCGGTATACATGGCCCTGCGATTTTAGGACCAATCATTCGTCCGATGTGGGATTCAGCAATTCTTGAAAATATGGAAGTATTCACAGCTACAGGAAATGCACATCAATTACCAAACTTATTTACAGAGCAATTTATTCAATGGTTCGTATGGATCGGTGGATCAGGCTCAACGTTAGCTTTAGTTATTATGTTTATGTTCTCTAAATCTAAGTTCCTAAAAGAGTTAGGTAGATTATCATTCGTGCCAGGCTTATTCAATATTAACGAACCGATTATTTTCGGGGCACCAATTGTAATGAACCCAATCTTAATTATTCCATTCGTTATTACACCGTTAGTGACAACGACAGTATCATATTTCGCAGTTGTTTCAGGGATGATTCCGCTAATGATGGCGAAATTGCCATTTACGATGTTAGCACCAATTGCAGCGGTTATTAGTACGGACTGGACAATTATGGCTGGTGTACTTGTACTTGTTAACTTTGTTATCTCATTCGTTATTTACTATCCGTTCTTCAAAATGTATGAGAAACAACAAGTAGCAGGAGAGGAGAAAGAAAAATGCTCGGAGCAATTATCATCTTAATTACATTCGTAGCGGGGCAGTGTATTGCACATTATTCAAAATGGGTACAAAGTAAATCTTTATTAGTTTTACTACTCGTATCAATTTTATTTATCGGTTGTTCAATGGGTGCCTATGTAATGTTAGGATTACAATCACCATACGTAATTATTGTACCAACGATTTTATGTGCAACATGTTTATCTGCAAAATATAGATTTACGAGCATGGCATTAATACAACGTGTGAAGGAGATGCAAAAGCATGGAGCGTAAATTAGGAATTTCACTTTATCCAGAGCATTCAACGAAAGAACAAGATATGGCATATATTTCGGCAGCGGCACGCCACGGTTTTTCAAGAATATTCACATGTCTATTATCTGTGAATCGTCCGAAAGAAGAGATTGTAGCTGAATTTAAAGAAATTATTAATCATGCAAAAGATCATAATATGGAAGTTATTTTAGATGTAGCTCCAGCGGTATTTGATCAACTTGGTATTAGCTATAGCGATCTATCATTCTTTGCGGAGTTAGGGGCAGATGGTATCCGTTTAGATTTAGGTTTCGACGGTTTAACGGAAGCGAAAATGACGAATAATCCGTACGGCTTAAAAATTGAACTGAACGTAAGTAACGATATTGCATACTTAGAAAATATCCTTTCGCATCAGGCGAATAAACCAGCTTTAATTGGTTGCCATAACTTTTATCCGCAAAAATTCACTGGTCTTCCGTATGATTATTTCATTCGCTGTAGTGAACGTTTTAAAAAACACGGTATTCGCACGGCAGCATTTATTACGTCACATGCAGCTAACATCGGTCCATGGGATATTAACGACGGATTATGTACGTTAGAAGAGCATCGTAACTTACCGATTGAAGTACAAGCGAAACATTTATGGGCGACAGGGCTTATTGATGATGTGATTATAGGAAATGCTTATGCGAGTGAAGAAGAGTTAGAGAAACTAGGAAACTTAAATCGTTACATGTTACAGCTAAAGGTACACTTTGTAGACGAAGCGACTGAAGTAGAGAAGAAAGCAACACTGCAAGAATTACACGTAAGACGTGGCGACATAACCGAATATATGGTGCGTTCTACAGAAGTGCGTAAAAAGTACAAAGACTATGACTTCCCAGTGCGCGAAAGTGTATTACAGGAAAGAGGGCAAGTTGTAATAGGTAACAACTCATTCGGAAAGTATAAAGGTGAACTGCAAATCATTCTAAAAGAAATGCCGATAGATGAACGGAAAAATATTGTCGGTACAATTGCAGAAGAAGAGTTATTCTTACTAGATTATGTAGGAGCTTGGACACAGTTTACTTGTGTGGAATAGAGAAGTGCAAGAAGAGGATGCTGTGGCATCCTCTTTTTTCTTTTGAAATGGTAGTCTATCGTATATAGAATTGGACGGGAGTGAAGGAGAAAGAATGTAAGAATCATAAAAAAAGAGTCAGCCTCAATAATGAGACTGACTCTTTTTTATACGAACTAGTTTAATACTTTAACTGTAACTGTTTTACGTCCCCAGTTACTAGATGTGCCTTTATCTGGCATTAAAACGTCGATTTTATTTCCTTTAATAGCTCCACCAGTATCACCAGCGATTGCTACTCCGTAACCTTCAACCCATACTTTTGAACCTAATGGAATGACACTTGGGTCAACTGCAATAAGTTTCATATTTGGATTAGCTGTTAAGTTGTGACCTAAAGCTGATTTTACTTGGTCGCCTGCTTTATAACCATTTTCAAGTGGATCTGCTGTGTAAGCTGTTGCTACAACGCGTAGTTCACGAGAAGATGAAGGTGCACTTGTTTCAGTTTCTTTTGCAACAGGTTGTTGTGTAGCAGGTTTTTGAGCTTCAGCTGCTTCTTGAGCTTTAGCTGCTTCACGAGCTTCAGCCGCTGCTTGAGCTTTAGCTGCTTCACGAGCTTTAGCTGCGTCCTCGGCTTTAGCCGCTGCTTGAGCTTCAGCTGCTGCTTGAGCTTTAGCTGCTTCACGAGCTTTAGCTGCCTCCTCGGTTTTAGCCGCTGCTTGAGCTTCAGCTGCTGCCTGAGCCTTAGCTTCTGCTTGAGCTTTAGCTGCTTCACGAGCTTTAGCTGCCTCCACGGCCTTAGCTTCTGCTTGAGCTTCAGCTGCTTCACGAGCTTTAGTTGCTTCTTGAGCTTTAGCTTTTGCTTGAGTTTCAGCTGCTTCACGAACTTTAGCTGTATCTTGAACTTTAGTTGTTTTTTCAGCTTTAACTACTGGTTGTACTTTAATTGGAGCTTTACCTGTTAAGTAAGGAACATGAACATAAGCTGTTTTTCCGTTATATTCAAATTGGATCCAATCATTTTCAACTTGGTGTGTTGTTTCAATTACATCATCTTGTTTCAATTTACCAAGAATTTCTGAGTCTGTGTTTGCACCAGCACGTACGTTTAATACGTTAGCTGTTACGTAGTAAGTGTCTTTTGTATAGTCAGCGCTAATGAAAGCTTCTTTACCGCTATTCAATTTCACTTTTGACCATCCGTTTTCTGTATGTAAAACATTTACTTTATATCCATCTAATAATTTTCCTACAACTTTTGATTCAGTAGTTGGGTTTTCTCGTACATTTAGTACATCAGTCGTTACGATTGTTTCTGCTTTAGCAGATGTTGTGAAAATCCCAAGACCAAAAACCGCTGCTGTTGCTATACCCATAAATTTTTTCATAATAGCCTCCATTGCATTTGTTTTCGTTGACCTCATTATAGCAACCATTATTTTCTTATTTGCGGAAAACATAAAATTACAAAGGTTTCGTAACGGGTCATTAATATTCTGTAATAATTCCAGTAATATCCTAAAAGCGC
The DNA here is from genome assembly GCF_019656175.1 of Bacillus sp. BML-BC051. Classification (NCBI taxonomy): domain Bacteria; kingdom Bacillati; phylum Bacillota; class Bacilli; order Caryophanales; family Bacillaceae; genus Bacillus; species Bacillus sp. BML-BC051. The sequence continues at coordinate 21,188 of NZ_BPLI01000047.1, read as the reverse complement.
TTTCTTATAGTTTATAGGGGAGGTTAGAGCATACAATGCATAAAAAGAGGAGTATTTCAATTTCTAATCTGTTAATTATGTTTCGGTATTATTACGTAATTGTTTCGTAACCGTTACAAAAATGGCGTATTTTGCTGCTGGGACAGAAAAGTAGTTATGTAAAAATAACTATTTTGGTAGTGTAGAAATATAAATGAGGTAAAAATCAATGAAATATCGCTATAATTGTTACAAAATAAGTCGAGGTATGGAAAAAATTACGCCTTGATTTTAGTTTGTCACATATTATTTTTGCAATAATAGGATTCTATAATAGCTTTAGTACTTTACAATAGCTAAAGGTATGTATAACGTAAAACATATATAATAGAAGAAACACGATTTAATAGATAAATAAAAAAACGTAGGAGTGTAAATTCCTACGTTTTTGTTTATTCATATCGTAAACATTCAATTGGATCCAGTTTTGCAGCTTTGTTAGCTGGTAGTAGACCGAATATAATACCGATTAACATGGAGATACCTACTGCAAGAAGTCCAAGTTCTTTTGAGACAACGAGTGGCCATCCGGCAAAGATGGAAACGATCCAAGCGAAGAAGATACCGAGCATGAATCCGATGAATCCACCGAGTCCTGTTAAAATACAAGATTCAATTAAGAATTGTGTTAATACTTTACCGCGTGTTGCACCAAGTGCTTTACGAATACCAATCTCACGTGTACGTTCTGTTACAGATACAAGCATAATGTTCATTACGCCGATACCACCAACAAGTAATGAGATAGCAGCAATACCACCGAATACCATTTTCATCATACCGATTGATTCATCTAATTGCTTCGTAAATTCACCTAAGTCTTGTGCTTTGAATTTATTTTCAAATTTAGGAGCTTTCATTTCGTTTAAAACGGAAACGGCTTGTTTTTCTACACTTTTACGTTCTGTTGGTGAGGTCATTGTTAATTTTACAGAGTCATACTCAGTTACTCCTGAAATGACAGGGACATTTTCAAGTGACGTATACCCTTCAGGCATAGGCATTCCGAATTCATTTTTCGTTTCGTAAACACCGACTACCTTATACGGCTTTCCTTTTATATCAGTGTATAAGTTTGATTCCCAACCATTAAATAATTTATTGAAAGCTTCTTCATTTAATATAACAGCAGGGATTGCTTGTTTTAATTCGCTGTCGTTTAATTCGCGACCGTGAACTAATTTTATTTTCGAATCTGTCATGAAGTCGCCTGTTCCACCTATTAAATCAAGAGAGACATCTTTTGAACCAGAAGCTGCTTTTACTTTCATACGTACATCTGGATACACATCCTTAACGCCTGGAACAGTTTGAAGACGTTTTAGCATATCAGCTGTAATTTTGGCAATATCTGTTCCATAGTCAGAGTTGTCGTAGTAAATCGTTATTTCATTATCTTTTCCTTGGCCTAATTCTTTTTTAAACTTTGCGTTTGTACCATCACCCATTGAAATGATAGTAATAATGGCACTAATACCGATAATAATTCCTAGCATCGTTAAGATAGAACGCATTTTATGGGCAAAGATAGAGGAAAGGGCCATGCGTATATTTTCACTCGTGTTCAAAATTAACCTCTCCAATCTTGGACGATATTTCCGTCACGAATTACAATTTGACGTGCTGCAGCTTCCCCAATTTCACGATCGTGGGTAATCATAATGATTGTTGAGCCTTGTTTGTTTAATTCGTAAAAGAGGTCCATAATTTGTGTACTTGTTTTCGTATCAAGTGCCCCCGTAGGTTCATCGGCTAAAATGAACTTTGGATTATTTACAATTGCACGTGCAACTGCGACACGTTGTTTTTGTCCACCTGATAATTCGTTCGGTAAGTGAGTAGCGCGATCAGCTAAACCTACTTTTGTTAAAGCGGCTAATGAGCGCTCACGTCTTTCTTTTTTATCAACTCCAGCGTAAATAAGAGGTAGCTCTACATTTTGAAGTGCTGTAAGTCTCGGTAATAACATGAAGTTTTGGAATACGAATCCGATCTCCTTATTACGAACGCGTGCAAGTTCTGTTTCAGACATGTTTGAAATGTTTTGCCCAGCTAGTTCGTACGTACCTGTCGTTGGTTTATCTAAACAACCGATAATGTTCATTAATGTTGATTTACCAGAACCAGATGGTCCCATAATAGAAGTGAATTCTCCTTGGTTCAGTGTTACGTCAATTCCGTGTAATATTTGAACGGATTCTGCACCATTTTGGAAGGATTTCGTGATGCCTTTTAAGTTAATCATTCAACGACAACCTCCATACCATCTTTTAAGTCTTTTTCAGGTTTAGAGATAATTTGTTCTCCTTTTTTCACTCCAGCAACTTTTGCTTCGCTATCAGTCTCGAATTCAACAGTAACTGCTTGTTCTTTCGCTTTACCGTCTTTTACAACGAAGACAACATTTTTGTCACCTTTTTTTACGATGCTGCTTTTCGGAACAATTGTACCAGTTGCTTCGCCAGATTTACTTGTTACGTAAACGTGGAAGCCGTTTTGTAATTCTTCACTGTTGTCTAATGTAACAGTAAATTGATAGTTAGAAACAGTTTTGTTTTCGTCCATGCTCTTTAATGGTGTAGAACCGATTTCTGTTACTTTTCCTGTCCAAGTCTTACCAGCGACCGTTTTTGAGGAAACAGTTACTTCTTGCCCAACTTTCATACTAGCAAGCTCATATTCAGAAAGTTGACCTTTTACTTTAAATGGACCAGCATGACGAAGTGTAATGCCGCTCATACCTGTTTTTTCATCAGCAGTTTTTACGATATCATCAATTACGCCATCAGTAGGGCTCGTTACAGAAAGTGTGTTTACTTTCTCTTTTGCTGCTTTAATCATTTCATCAGATTTTTCAACTTCAAACTTTTTCATTTCAAGTTGTGATTCTAATTGTTGTACTTCGATTTCTGATGCTTTTAATGCTTCAGCAGGAAGGCCCGCATTTTTCTCTTTTTGTAATTTTTGTTTCGCTGCATCAATTTGTTTTTGGAACAATGTTACTTCTTTTTGTGCGATTTTCTTTTGCATTTCTGCTTCTGTTACACCTTGTTTCGCAGTAGGGTCATTATATTTAAAAAGGAGTTGCCCTTTTTTTACTTCATCACCTTTTTTTATAGCTAATTCATACGTACCTTTTGTTGGATCAAATGAAATTGTTTCGATGCCGTTTGGAATGACTTCACCGCCAAATTTTTGCGCGTTTTCAATTTGTTTTTCTGTTACTTTATATCCGCTATATGCCATTGCTACTTCTGAACCACCGCCACCAGCAAATGCAAAATATGATCCAGCTGCAATACCGATTGCTACTACACTAGTAATTAACACTTTATTTTTCTTCTTCATCTATTTATCACCTTTTCGTTCGTTTTAGTATCTACATTCAGTATAAAAGAGGTGAAGAATCTGACAAATCGTTTTAGCTTACAATAACCTTACAGTTTTGTAAGGTATGAATATGTAAATGTAAGGTAGAGTTTGTCCAAGTGTGAGCAAATGAATTGACTCGTTGTTTCTTTCTTACAATAATATTGTATGAAGGAGAGGAGGAGGCAAGATGGAAGCTTATTTTAGTGCGCATCCATTAAAACCATTTATTCCCTACTCAAGGCAACATGCCATTATATTATTTATTATGTTGGTGGGAATCGTTTTTTTATATCAATACCAAGATGTATTACGTCAAAATGAGTGGAATATAACGGTTCGATATGCGATTGCATTTTTATTTATAGGGAGTGAAATTGGACTGCATATGTGGGAGTGGAAAGCAGGGATTTTTGAGCTAGCCACTTCATTACCGTTTGAGTTATGTACGATTAGTTTATTATTAGCGTCGATTATGATTATAACGAAAAGTTATCGCATATATGAGATTGTATTTTTCACAGGAATTATTGGTGCATCACAAGCCATTTTAACACCGAACTTGCAGTATGCTTTTCCGCATTTTCGATTTATGGAATATTTTATCGCGCATATATTGCTCATTTGGGCACCGCTCTTTATGACTTGGGTAGAAGGGTATCGTCCTACATTACAATCTATTAAACGTACGATGATCTTTTTAAACATATTGATTCCGATTGTTTCGTTTGTAAATTACAAAACAGGTGGTAATTATATGTTTTTAGCTCATAAGCCAGAAACAGCTTCCTTACTTGATATGTTAGGACCGCATCCTTACTATATTATTTCATTAGAAATAGCTGCGCTTATTGGATGTTTTATTTTATATATGCCATTTGCGAAAAGAGAAAAACAGTTACACAAAGAATCGTTAGGGTCATAACCTAGCGATTTTTCATGTATTAAATATTTACAATTCAGAAAATTAAGAATAAAATTAAGGGGTAAATTATAGAGAGAGAAGGGCGAAAATGGTCAAAAAAGTATTTTTGAATGGGATGGAAGTGACGTTTCAATTTCTTATTTCGATTTTGGGTATTATTTGTTTAGGCACATTGCCGAAACTATTTTATGGATTTGAGCTGCATGCATCACAGTACATAAAGAGTTTACAAGAAGTGTTTGTGAATTTAATGGACATCTCCAATTTTAAATATGTGGGAGATAAATTTTTATTTCCACAGTTGTTTGTCCATTATAAAGAAACAATTATTATATTTTTAGCTGCTTTTTTCATTTCATTATTTGTAGCATTTTGTATTGTTTATGTAATTATGAGTAGTTCACCACGTATACAACATCGAATTAAATCATTTCTTATCTTCCTAGAATCCATTCCAGATATCCTTCTTATTTTAGTATCACAAATTTTAGTTGTATGGTTTTTTAAACAAACAGGTTTTTTACCTTTTCAAATTGCTTCAATTGGAGGCGAGTCGATTAGGGGGTTGCCAATATTGTGTTTGAGCATCCCGACTACGATTATGTTTGTAAAAATGGTCGTGCTTCGTTTTGAAAATGAACTAGAAAAAGATTATGTACTATTTGCTAAGGCGAAAGGGCTGGGGCGCTTTCATATTTTAAATCGTCATATTTTACGAAATGTGTTGCTTAGTACATTATTCTTTGCGAAAACGAATATCTTTTTTATGTTATCTAATTTATATATTATAGAATGGATTTTTAATACGGGTGGTATTTTTATGTTTTTGAAATCGTATTTCGGTATTAGAGTTGAGGTTTTCATCGTTAGTGTGCTTCTTATATATATTCCGATTTTTATTTTATTTAAATTGTTTCATTATCTCATTCCGGCTGCGATGAAGGAGAGATTATAATATGTGGACGTATATAAAACGCGATAAAAGATTTTGGATAAGCATTGGGTTTCTTCTCCTATTAGTTCTTTTGAGCATCGGAAATACGTTATGGAATGATGGACATATTAGACAAGTTACATTGCAATATGATGCGGATGAAAATCCACAAGTGCCACCGTTTCCACCTTCATTACAATTTTTACTCGGGACAGACCGGAAAGGGTATGACCTGTTACATTTAGTCATTGAGGGCGCGAAGTGGACGATTGGTATATCTATTTTAATTGCGGCACTTAGAATGGTAATAGGTGTGTTTTTCGGTGTCGTACTCGGAACGTATATAAAAAGAGGATTTTCAAAAATTGAGGCTTTCTTTGATAGTTTTACAGTTATTCCGACAGTTATGATTGCGTATTTTTTTCTTCAATCTGCAAATGCATTTGGAAGCGGAGAGGAGACAACAACCTTTTTTGAAAGGGCTTCGTTTCAAGTGGTATTACTTGTACTGCTTGTAATGCCAGTTATTGCACTGTATGTTGCGAAGGAAGTTCGTAAATTGCGAACGGAAGAATTTGTTGATGCCGCACGCATATTAGGTGGATCGAGAAGACATATTGTTATAAAACATCTTTTTCCGCACCTCTATATGACGTTTATACTCGTATTTCTTCAGCAGTTTACGCAGACTCTTACTATTTTACTGCACTTAGGATTACTTGAAGTGTTCTTTGGTGGGACTGTAATGTTTGGTGGACAAATAAAAGAGGTGGAATCTTATACGCATGAATGGTCAGGTTTAATTGGAGTATACTTTAGGTCATTAACAGTGAATCCGTGGATTCCGCTTGTTCCGATTACATTTTTTGGACTTACTATTTTTTCAGGAAATATGATTGTAAAAAGTATAGAAGAGGCGATGATGAAAGTAAGGTTAGGAGGAGAGATAAAGAAGACGGATGTAGAAGAGGATCAATCTGCTGTGCAGTCAAAAGAAGAGTTATTTACTTTTAAACATACGATGTGAAAAGAAGCAAGCATGTATTTCATGCTTGCTTCTTTTCTTTATTTTGTAGAAACTTCACCTTCAGCTTCTGTTTGCGGAATATAGTATCCGATTATACCACCGATGATTGCTGGAATAATCCAGCCGATTCCTAAGTTATAAAACGGAATAGTGTGTACGATATTAGTGATAAAACCTGGTATCAATTCCACATTATCAAGTGCATGAATACAGCTAATAATGAATGCTGCGATCATTGCTCCGATGTAGACAGAAGGTTTACGTTTCGTATATTTATCAATAAATGATACGAAAATTAAAATGATTGTAATTGGATACAAAATGATTAATACAGGTAATGTAATTTTAATTAATAAACTTAAACCTAAGTTTGAAATCACGAAGCTAAAGATACAAACGTATAGTACGAGTTTCTTATATGAAACATTTGTTAGTACTGTTGCGAAATAGTTGGCGAATGCACTTACAACACCAATTGCTGTCGTTAAACAAGCGAAGATAATGGCGATACTTAATAAAACATTACCGCTTGTCCCAAAGAATTGATACATAACAGTAGCTAATAGTTGACCACCGTTTTCGAATTGTCCTAGATTGCCGTTTGAAGCGCCGATATAACCGAGTAAGAAATAAACAATTGTTAAGAATAGGGCTGCAATGCTCCCGCAAATAATTGTATATTTTGCAATCGATTTCTTCTCTTGTATACCATTTTGGCGAATTGCATTTACAACAATTGTTGATAATACAAGTGCTCCAATTGCATCTAACGTTAAAAATCCTTCAAGAAATCCTTTGAAAAATGGAATTTCTTTATAGTCACCAATAGGTTCTGCAAACGTTCCTGGTGAAAGAATCGCTTTTGTTGCCATAATTGCAATAATTCCAAGTAAAATTGGCGTTAATATTTTTCCGATATGATCTACTAATTTTGATGGATTTAATGATAAGAAGTAGACGACTGTAAAGAAAATCGCACTAAAGATTAACATAGAGTACCATTGGTCCGGGAAAAGTGGTGCAATCCCAATTTCGTAAGATACAGATCCAGTTCGTGGAATAACAAATAGTGGGCCGATTGAAAGATAAATAATGATAGCGAATATTGCTGCAAATTTTGGATGAACACGGCTTGCTAAAGTGTTAAAACTACCACCGGCAAGGGCAACAGCGACGATAGCTAGTAAAGATAAACCGACGTCTGTAATAATAAATCCTGTAATGGAGACCCACATATTTTCTCCGGAAGAAAGACCGAGAAGGGGCGGGAAAATCATATTACCAGCACCGAAGAAAACTGCGAATAGTAATAAACTAATCGAAAGTATTTGCGCTGGTTTTAAAGTTGTACGCATATAAAGAAAATCCTCCTAATGAGTATTTTTGTCGAAAATTCAAACAATTTGTCGAGTAACTGTTACTATTTTAAAGGTCTGATGACTAGAAAGCAATAGGGAATTTTGAAAAAATTAAAAAATAATGCATTAAATCGAATAAATATACTATTTATATGTTTAATAGGAAGGATTTAACTTTAAACGTAAAAAAACACATACCGCTAGGATACGTGTTTTAAAAAAATATTTTTTTATCACGTTCTTCTTTTAAAATTTCTACCGCTTCTCGGAAACGTTGTGAATGGACAATTTCTCGTTCACGTAAGAAGCGTAGGCTGTCATTTATATCTGGATCATCTGATAAGTTAATAAGCCATTGATATGTTGCGCGTGCTTTTTCTTCAGCCGCAATATCCTCATATAGATCGGCAATTGGATCACCTTTAGCTTGTATATAGGTTGCAGTAAATGGAACACCAGCAGCGTTATGGTAGTGAAGTGCACTATCATGATCAGCGTAATGAGGGTCAAGACCAGCAGCTTTCATTTGTTCAGGAGTCGCATCTTTCGTCAGCTTATAAACCATCGTAGCAATCATTTCAAGATGTGCAAATTCTTCTGTACCAATATCAGTAAGGAGACCAATGACTTTATCAGGAATTGTATAACGTTGATTTAAGTAACGGAGTGCAGCAGCTAATTCTCCATCTGCACCGCCATATTGCTCAATTAATAATTTTGCAAGTGCTGGATTGCAAGTTCCCACTTTAACGGGGTATTGTAATTTCTTTTCATAAATCCACATAGTTTCTCTCCTTTATATTTGCCATGGCCAAGGACCTTTGCTCCATTCCCAAGGGGCATTCGAATAACTGTTTCCAAACTGTTGGAGTGGTCCGTATTTTTCTTCCATCTTTTGTTTTAATACTCTTCGTTTATAGGAAAAGTCATTAAATTGATTAATTGCAGCGGTGTCATCTGGATGTGTATCTAAATAAAGAGTGAGTTCAACTAGTACAAAGTCCAGTTCTTGAAGCTCCAGTAAAAGTTGATAGTATTCTTCTGGTAGCGATTGATTCACGTCAGTAGTCACCGCCCTTTTTTATAAGGATTTTCATAATAGTCATAAAAAACAGGCCATAAAGTCCCTTTTTGTAACGCTTCTTTTGGTGTGAATTGTGGTAAGTTTGGCGGTTGAAAGCCTAAAAATAAATTAGGAGGAGTAGAATAATATTTTTTTCCGATAGGAGGACAAGGATCAAGAGGGCTATGATAGGGCACGAATGATCTCATATATTTATTCACGAATAAACCTCCTTACATGTTCATTACTACGTATTGTATTCAGACATAATGAGCATTTATGACACATATAAAAAAGTAATAGGTACGGGGGGAATGAATGTGGAGACTGTGAAACAATTCATTGTATTGGAAGTAAAGAACTTAAAGGAAACTCTGTATTTTTATGAAGGGATTTTAGGGATAACACCTAGTTCAGAAAGGCCGCAATTAGATATTACAGGGGTTTGGTATGATACCGATTCAACGAGAATTAGTTTTGTGATGAATCGCAGTTTGGGCGGGCGTGAGAAGAGTGTTACGGACTCAGTTGATGTTCTAACGTTTTCAATTTCTAACATAGAGAATGTAAAGAAGAGGTTAGTATTTTATAAAATCGCATATACAGAAAAAGAAAGTGAGAAAAGTATTGTAGTACAAGACCCGGATGGATATAAACTTCAAGTGGTAGAGAAGGGTGAATAGACGGAGGGGATTTAGTGGAGAGAAATTATGAAGAAAGTGCGTTGTTTGAGCATCAATTTTGGCTAAAGGTACTTACTGATCATGCACAATTTTTACTGGATGCATTAGCTCCGAAGGAAAAAGAGGATATAAAGAAAGCTACTTACTTTGTTGAAACATTTACGAATTTGTTAAATAAAGTTCGGAATGTAAATCTGATGGCATTCTCAAAAGAGGCTGAACAAGCTGCTAAGGAAATTCGGATGTTTAAATTAAATATTATACAGAAGCAGTTGGAGGGGAAGATTACTATTCATTTTACGCCAACTTTTATTAATCATATGGTAAACGAAGTGGAAGAGTATATAACGGTTTTAGAGTTTTTGAAGAAGGGGGAAGTTCCGCCTGTTTTTCATGAATTGCATTATCATCTCGTTTGGTTAACGGATGCGGCTGGTCATGCGGGTTCTATTTCTGGTGGGCTAGATCTTGTTGAAAAAAGATTGAAAGAGAAAAGCGAAGAATTTACGAAGCATTTTGAACAATTTTACTTAAAGGCAGTTGAGATGACTGGGTATTTACGAACGGAGCTTCATCATTTTCCAGCATTAAAGAAATTTACAAAAGATGTTTCACTTGAATTGAAATTATTTTCGCATTTTTTACATGAAGTGGAAGAGCTCGAGTTATCGAATGAAGTATTAAGTGTATTATCAGCTAGAATGGCAGATCATATGGCAAGAGAGGAATGTTACTACTTATTAAAACTAGCTCAATCGTCTGGACTTGAAATGCCGAAATGTAATCCGCTTTAAAGAAAAAAGAGGCCAATTTTATTTGGCCTCTTTTTCTGTTTTATTGTCTCTTTTTATTTTTGCTTGTTCAATACTTGCCTGTAATGTCTCCATAATATTAATGATGTTCGGAGCTGGAGAGATTGTTTCAGTTTTTTCCTGTTGTTCAATTTTATTCTCGATTAATTCGGTAAGGGCCTCTTTATATTCATCTGTATACATTTCTTGTTCAAAAGGATTTGTAAGATGGTGGATTAAATTAATTGCTGCGGTGAGTTCTTGTTTTTGTATAGGATAATTTTCGTTACTTGGTAAGTTAGGTGTATTTGCTATATCGCGAATTTCATTAGGGTAGTGGATGGTTTGTAACATTAGTCCATCTTCAAAGTTACGGATAATGGCTAAATGTTGTTTTTTTCTAATAGAAATATGAATAAGCCCAAGTTTATTTGTACGTTCAAGAGCTTCTTTTAATAATAAATAGGATTTTTCATGTCCTGGGGTAGGGCCTATGAAATAAGAACGGTCATAAAGAACAGAATCGATTTCGTTATTTTGGATAAAAGATATAATACGAATAGATCGTGGTTCGTGAGCTTTTTGCAACGCAGCTAATTCTTTTTCATCCATAATAATGTATTTATGAGGTGCATATTCATAGGCTTTTACAATATCTGTATCATCAATTTCTTCATCCGTACAATCAGGAGCAAATTTTTTATATTTAATAGGTGTTAAACATTCTTTATGGAGGCTTAAAAATTTTATATCGCTTTCTTCTACGGCACTGTATAGTTTAATTCCTATATTTAATAGTCCAAGTGAAAGTGCACCTTTCCAGACGGTATGCAAATGAAACATCTCCTTTCGTTCAAAAATGATTATGTATATTATGAGATAGTAAGAAATTTCCTATACGTTTTTTGTTTTTTACGGAAGGGATTGGGATATAAAGTGAAACTTTAATCAGTGGGGGTGGTGTTCTTACTGCCCGTTAAAGCGGGATAAAATATATTGACAAGCCCTCTGAAATATTTTAATGTGAGTGTATAAAATTGTGTATAAAGGGGAGTAACTTATTACAATAAAGTCGTCATTACAGGGAGAAACCCTCGGCTTTATTGGCAACGTTTCGTTGTTAGTGAGACCTTTACCAGCAATGGTAAAGGCCCCTTTCTGTCTTTTTGAGGACCCTTACCATATTTGGTAGGGTCCTTTTTGTATACAAAGAGAGGAGAAATAAAAATGAAAAAACTTATTAGTAGATTAAGAGTTGTATTTCATGTCCGTCGTTTCGTTCCATTCCTATTTGACTTTTTTACTTCAAAAGAGGTTTCAATAAAGAAGAAAATTTTATCTATTGCTTTTTTAGTTGGGTATGTTGTAATGCCGCTCGATTTAATTCCAGACTTCCTGCCGTTTATCGGTATTTTAGATGATATTGGAATTGTGTTATTCATTTTGAACCGAATTGTAAAGATGGCGCCAGTGCAATTGCAAGAAAAGCATAATGTAAATATCGGATAGGAGTTAAAAATATGGAGCAAATTATTTTAGATATAATCGAGTTTTTAAAGCAGTTTTCTTATTTTGGAGTTGTATTAGCATTAACGTTTGAGTTTATTCCAGCAGAAGTAGTTTTGCCCATGGTTGGGTATTGGGTATACGAGGGGGATATGAATTTTTGGTTAGCTGTATTAGCTGGGACACTTGGCGGAACGACAGGACCGTTAACATTATACGCACTCGGTTATTACGGTGGCCGTCCTCTATTAATAAAGTACGGGAAATACTTCTTTATTAAAGAAGAGCAAATTCAAAAAGCCGATGATTTCTTTGAGAAATATGGACCAGTTGTAGCATTTGTTGGACGCTTTGTACCAGGAGTTCGAACGCTTATTTCTGTTCCATGTGGTATGGCGAAAATGAACATATGGAAATTTAGTATATATACATTTGTAGCGATGTTCCCGTTAACGACTTTATATGTCTATTTTGGAATGAAATTAGGTCCGCATTGGGAAAAAGCGGCGGATATTGTTGGACAATATATGCTACCGATATTACTAGTCGTAGTTATTGTTGTAGGTGGTATTTTAATCTATAAATTTATGAAAAAAAGAAATAGAACGGAATCTATCTAGTCATTAGTACACGAGTTGTCTTATTTTTTGAAAATAGATGAATAGTACAGGCAAAAGACTCTGAAGGACATACACATATAAGGAATAAGTACGAGAGAGGGGAAACTTCTATGTCTTGTGAATGCTCAGGGGCGGCATTAACGTGTTGTCCAGATAAAAATTATGTACAAGATAAAGTGTGTAGTCCGTGGTCTGCTACTGTAGTTGCAACAGCAATTGATAATGTTCTTTATACAAATAATATTAACCAAAATGTAGTTGGTACTGGTTTTGTTAAATATGATGTTGGTCCAGGTCCAATTACTGTAGAAGCGCTTGATTCTGCTGGGGCTACAATTGATACACAAACATTAAACCCAGGAACGAGTATTGCTTTCACGTATCGTCGCTTTGATAGTATACAAGTTGTGTTACCTGCAACACCTGCTGGAACGTATCAGGGAGAATTTTGTATTACAACACGTTATTCACTTTCATAGCAGAATAGGAGAGAATCAAAATGGGAATGAGAAGTTCCGGTTTGTCTTGTTGTTCTAATAAAACACTTGTGCAAGATCAAGTATGTACAGACTGGTCTATTACAGGTGCTGGTACTCAAATTGTATATACGAATAATATTACACAAGAAGTATATGGTTCAGGTTACGTGAAATATGATGTAGGGGCTGCTCCGATTACAGTTGACTTTTTAGTAGGTGCAACAGTAGTTGATACAATTACTGTACAACCACAAAGTAGTGGTACTTTCACTGTACGATATTTTACGACTGTCCGAATTACTACGACAGGAACAACTGTTAATCAAGGAGAGTTTTGTATTACTGTACGTTATCCAATTTCATAAAAAAGCATACCGTAAATGGTATGCTTTTTTTATTAAGGAAGTAATGAAATTGGTATTCTATAAGCAACATGTAAATTGGCAACAGTACTTACCTTCTAAATATAGTGAAGGATTACTTTGTATATTGATAATCCTGACTGACTCTAAGTCTTTTCCTGTGTACGATATTGTATTACCAGGAAACACAGTGAAAACATTAGTTACTGCTCCAACAATTTGAATTGTAATTGCTTCTGTGCTGCTAGTACTATTGTAAACTGAGACATTACCTGATATAAGTAGTATCCCATCACTTTGCCACAGTATCATTGATTGTGATGCATCTTTGACAGAGGGGATGGTGTTATTCGTTATGAGGAAATTCCCTGCAAATTCATTAGTTACTCGCTCACAACTTGGATTTGGAGGAGGGGGCGGTGGACAAGGGTCTGGACAAATGATAGATAAAGGAGCGAAACAGCCAATATTTTTTTTGTTCTTCAATACAACCCCTCCTTTTAAGTTGTCTTTTACTATTATTAAATGTAGAAGCATGGCCGATGTGTTAAAAAAAGAAGGAAATGTTAAAAATTAAGATTGTCTAATAGGCTTAAACCTTAACTTATCATTAGTGTTATAGAAAAGATTATATGTGAATAGTCATAGGAAAAGAATGATCAGACTCTTTTAGACAAAAGGTGGTTGTATACAATAGTACGAGGAATGTTGGACTTAATTTCTAATTAACTGTATATTTACAAAAATCTAATAAAATTCATTTGTTATTTAAACGACATTAACATGTTTTAGATAAAATAGCTCTTGTAATGAATCAATTATTATGAGGAGGATTCACGTGGACAGAACAGATTTACGAAAAGTAAAAGGTCTTATTGGATTATTAATGGTTTTTGTATTAGCATTCGTATCATTTCCGTGGAGTACGTCAGTCAAAGCGGAAGAGAAAAAGCAAGAAAAGGCACCAAGTGAGAAGAAGATAGTTTTTCCAGTTGTAAGTGATGTACATATTAAAAATAGTGGAACAGATGATACGTTTCGCTGGAAAAGAGCGATTGAACAGTTCAATACGCTTGCACCTAAACAAGATGCGTTCGTAATTGTGGGAGATTTTACTGATTCAGGATCGGTACAACAATACGATCGTTTCATGCAAGTATATAATGAAAATGCAAATAAAGATGCGGTACGAATGAACTCTCTTGGTAATCATGATTATTGGAATGGTTTATCTGTAGAAGGAGCACAGAAGCGTTTCTTAGAAAAAACAGGAATGAAATCAATTTATTATCATAATGTGGTAAAGGGTTATCATTTCCTTGTTATGTCTCCAGAGGATGGAACAACTCATGGATATTATTCGGACAAGCAAATTAATTGGTTAAAAGAAGAGATGGCAAAGGCGCAAAAAGATGATCCGGAAAAACCTATTTTCGTATTTTTACATCAGCATATTAAAGATACAGTATACGGTAGCCAAGAATGGGGAACAAAAGATAGTGCGAAAATTAATGAGGTATTAAAACAATACCCACAAGTTATTACGTTTTCTGGCCATTCACACTATCCGCTAGATGATCCAAGATCGATTCACCAAAAAGACTTTACATCAGTTGGCACATCTTCAGTAAGTTATATGGAGGTTGAAGGTGGTAAAGTACAAGGAAATATCCCGTCAGGAGCTAGTACATTAAGCCAAGGTTTATTAGTAGAAGTAGATGATAAAGAAGTAACGATTAATCGCCGTGATTTCCATACAAATTCTTGGACAGGCGAACCGTGGAAAATTCAGTTGCCATCAAAGAAAGAGACATTTACACATGTAGAAGATCGTGATAAAGAAAAGCCTTACTTTGCAAAAGGTGCGAAGTTATCGGTATCAAATGTAACAGAAAATGCAGCAACAGTAACATTCATGCAAGCGTTGGACAACCTTCTTGTTCATTCTTATCGTGTACAAGCTAGAGATAAGCAAACTGGAGAAATAAAAAATAAATTGTTAGCATTCTCAGAGTTTTATCGTGACCCAGTGCCGAAAGAACTAACATTTACACTGGCAGGATTAGATGGTGGGAAAACATATACACTTGAAGTCGTTGCGATTGATTCATTTGGCAATGAAAGTGTACAGCCGTTAACAGCAGAAATTACTACGAAAAAAGATAATATTGACCCGAATGTAAAAGTGCCAAAGGCAGATGTTTTTGATGTGAACTTTGCAGATGGTACATTTAAAGACAATTCATCATTTGGTACAAAAGGTGATGTTAAAGGCAATGTGGCTATTGAATATGATAAAGCATTGAAAAAGAATGTTATGAAGCTAAACGGAAAAGCAAATACATTTGGATATCTTCCGTTTTCAGCAGCACAAAAAGAGAAAGTAGCAAATACGTTTACGTTAGAAACTGTATTTTCAATGAATGAACTCCGCGGGCAAGGTATTTTACAAAATACAGAGAGCGGCGGAATTGGTTTTGAATCTACAGGAAGTGGATATGTTGAATTATGGGCTCATATTGGCGGTAGCTATAAGCGTGTTGGGGTTCAATTAGCGGCCAATAAAACGTATCATTTAGCAGGAACGTATAATGGAAGTGAAGTAGCTATTTACGTAGACGGTAAAAAAGTAAATAGCCAGCCAGCTACAGGGAAAGTATATCACCCGAACGTACCGTTTGCTCTTGGTGCAGATCCAGATAGCAATGGGAATGGTGGTATTCCGTTAAATGGACAAATTGCGCTTGCGAAATTATATAGTAAAGCGTTAAGTTCTTCAGAAGTATTAGCAGCGTATAATGAGTTTTCTAACCGTACAAAGTTAGAGGAAGTAAATGCGTTATATGAAGAGATTGGAAAAGTAAAAGAAGTGTTAGCTGGTACGTATGAGTTTGGTGATAAGCCAGGTCAATATTCAAAGGAAGCATTTCAAGAATTAGAGAAAAGCTATAATAATACAAAACAAGTGTTTGAAAATGTAGCGAGTACGGGAGAACAAATTGTTCAAGCGTATAATGAATTAAAAACTGCAAATCAAACATTTATACAATCTAAAGTAGTAGAACAACCGAAAACACTGAAAGAAAAATTACAAATGAATATTGAATCTGCAAAAGCAGTAGTGAAAAAAGCGCAAGCTGCAAATGTAACGGACGGTTCAGTGAAATCATTGAGTCAAAAAATTACAGTGGCAGAATCTGTGTTAAAAGATGCGAAAGTAAAAGATGCACAAGTAGAAACGATGAATCGTACGATGGAATACGCGATTTCACTCGTTGAAAAAAGCATAAACAAATAAGAGAGAAGAAAAGAAGCTTATCATGATAGGCTTCTTTTTTGTTATACTAAAAATAGTATAGAATGAAGGAGCGAATAATTTGGAAGAGAAAAAGCTAAAAAGAATTCTTGAATATGTATGGATCGCGGTTGTGCTCCTTGTAGGATATTATTTCTTAAAAGAGAAAAGTATATGGATTTTATTTTTAATGACGTTTTTATTAGCGGGTTTAGGCACGTTATTTATTAATTTCTTCTTTGATAGTTTAAATGCATGGAAGAAGAAAAAGAAGGGAACGAAGTAAAGGAGGAAACATATGCAAAAGTGGAAGCTCCTATATCAGGTGATCATTTTCATCGTGCTTGTAGGTATTGGAATTTTTAAATACTCAACACCAATAGGAAATTGGGCATCGTTTACAGCTTGCATCGGCATATTTTTCATTTTACAATCGTTAACGAAAAAATATAATAATACAGAAAGATAGCTCGCCGTTTTATCGGCGAGCTATTTTGTTATGCTTTTTTCTCTTCATCATTTGTTTTTTCAGTTGCTAAATGACTATGTTTTCTAGAGTAGAAGAAATAGAAGCATAAGCCGACTATAAGCCAAGCTATAAAGCTAATCCATGTCGTTTTAGACAAATTAATCATTAAATATAAACAGCAAAGAATCGCGACAACTGGTAATACAGGTACGAAAGGTGCGCGGAATCCGCGTTTTAAGTCAGGGTGTGTTTTTCGTAAAATAAGTACCGCGCAGCAAACGAATGTGAATGCTGTTAACGTACCGATGTTTACTAAATTCGCCAGTAAATGTAAGTCTAAAAGTCCTGCTAATAAAGCGGCAACAACACCAGTGATCCATGTGTTTAATAAAGGGACTTTTACTCTTTTATTTACACGTGCTAGTGCTTTTGGAAGTAGTCCGTCACGGCTCATCGCATAAGAAACGCGAACTTGTCCGTACATAACGACTAAGAGGACGGTTGTCATTCCAGTCATCGCTCCAACAGCGAGTAGTCCTGCAATTGTATCTTCACCAACGAAATGTAAGGCAAATGCAACTGGATCAGAAACATCTAATTGTGTATATGGAACCATACCTGTTAAAACGAAAGATACAATCATGTATAAAACAGTACAAATAAGAAGGGAACCGATAATGCCAATTGGTAAATCGCGCTGTGGTTTTTTCGTTTCTTCTGCAGCGGTTGCGATTGCATCAAAGCCTAAGAAGGCGAAGAATACAGTGGCAGCCCCAGTAATAATACCGTCGTACCCGAACGGAATGAACGGTGTCCAATTTTCAGGTTTTACATATTTTGCGCCTGCTACGATAAAGGCGATAATAACAGCTAGCTTGATAAGAACCATAATATTATTAATGCGTGCGCTTTCGCGTATACCAAAACTTAAAAGCCCTGTAATGAGTAGTAAAATACAAACAGCCGGTAAATCGATAATGCCACCTTTTCCTACGCCAGGTGCCGAGGCGATTATGGCGGGCAGATGGATGTTAAACCCTTGTAGTAAAGATTGTAAATAACCAGACCAACCGACAGCGACTGCTGCGACTGCAAGTAAATATTCGAGCATTAAACACCAGCCGACGATGAAAGCAACGACTTCTCCGACTGTCATGTATGCGTAAGTATACACACTTCCTGAGACAGGAATCGAAGAAGCAAATTCGGCATAACAAAAGGCTACACAAGCACAAGTAAATGCAGCAATAAGGAATGATAGCATAATACCAGGACCAGAATGTTTCGCTGCGACAATACCTGTTAATACAAAGATCCCTGTCCCAATTACGGCGCCAATTCCTAAAAATGTTAAATCGAGTGCGGTTAATGTTCTCTCTAACTGCCGTGGTGATTCAGTACTAAGCGGTTTTTTTCGTAATAATGACTTCACTTTGGACTCTCCCCCCGTTTTTTCATTTCCATAACTGCGGATATAGTAGGAGCCCACTAGAAAAGAGTATGTAAGTAAATGGAGGTACAGTTATGGTATTATAGTCTTTAAAATTGCTGGATTAATCTTAATATAATTCAGAATATTTTGTCAAATAAAATTTTGACAAATAAAATGCGAATGAATAGGGGAAACTACTTGCAGGAATGGGCGAGGGTTACCAATCTACTTTGGATAGAGAAAACCCACTCATTAAAGTTAAAGTAGGAGCAGATGCTATGTTATTTTATTTTGAACTTGTCGTCATTTTACTTTGTACGAAATTAGCTGGTGATATTAGCGTAAGACTCGGTCAGCCTTCTGTACTTGGTAAATTACTTGTCGGTATTATTATCGGTCCAGCTGTACTTGGTATTATTAATAGCTCTGAATTGATCGATGAACTGAGTGAGATTGGTGTTTTACTACTTATGTTTATGGCAGGGCTTGAAACAGATTTAGAAGAGTTAAATCGGAATTTGAAATCATCATTTGCAGTAGCGGCCGGTGGAATTATTTTTCCTTTTATCGGCGGTTATGTAACAGGATTGCTGTTTGGATTAATGCAATCTCATGCGATTTTTTTAGGGTTATTACTTTGCGCAACGTCAGTTAGTATTACGGTGCAAACGCTAAGAGATTTAGGGAAAATGAATACGAGAGAAAGTACAACGATTTTAGGTGCTGCTGTATTTGATGATGTCATCGTCGTTATTTTATTAGCTTTTGTTATGAGTTTTTTAGGAACGCAAGATGTGAATATAACACTTGTTATCGTAAAGAAAATTATTTTCTTTGTCAGCATTGTTTTTATTGCATGGAAAGTTGTTCCGTGGATTATGAAAATGCTTGTGCCACTTCGCGTAACAGAAGCGTTAATTAGTGCGGCTCTTATTATTTGTTTCTCATTTTCGTATTACAGTGAAATGATGGGGATTGCAGGTATTATTGGAGCATTTGCAGCTGGAATTGCCATTTCTCAAACAGAGTATAAGCACGAAGTAGAGCATAAAATTGAACCAATTGCTTATGCGATATTTGTACCGGTGTTCTTCGTAAGTATCGGAATGGAAATTACATTTCAAGGTATTGGAAGCCAGCTTTGGTTCATTATCATCATGACGCTTATCGCGATTTTCACAAAGTTAATCGGGTCAGGTTTAGGAGCAAGATTAACAGGATTCAATCTTCAATCTTCTATTAGTATTGGTGCAGGGATGGTTTCTCGCGGAGAAGTGGCGCTTATTATCGCAGCGAATGGACTTACAGCGAATTTATTAGCGAAAGAAAATTTCACAGCGATTGTTATTGTTGTTATATTAACGACGATTATTACGCCGCCGCTTTTGAAAAAATATTTTGTATAGAGAGGAAGAGCTTATCTCATGTAGGTAAGCTCTTTTTTATTGGAAAAAGCAATAGTCATTAGCTTGAATAGGTTGTAATTATGGTAAAATCTACGTATATGATAAGTCGAGGAGAGAAAAAGTGTGAGGATTACGAAGGGGAAGGTTATCGGTGTAATCATACTTATTGCACTATGTATACCATTTACTGCATGGAAAGAGTCAAAAGTGAAAGATTTTCCAGTTTCTATTTTTTCTTCTTATGTAGAAGACGAAAACCCGAAAGACTATAAGTACACTGCTTTTGTACCTGACTTTGCAATTTGGATACATGGATGGGAAAAACAGCGATCTGAAGGTGAAATAACGTCATATAAAAAAGGGGATCGAACTGTAATTGTTCACCATCCACCTGGTAATGATGCTTTTTATCTATATGGTGTAAATGATAGTAGAGAATATACGCAACCGTAAGAAGTGGAGGGTAAATAGTGAAAGCTTCAACATTGCTATTTAAAATTGAAAGTAATATGGATCAATTTTCACCAGCTGAAAAGAAGGTTGCCATGTACATAATGGAGAATGCAGAGATTGTTCCGAACTTAACGACGAAAGAAGTTTCAACAAATGCAGGCGCAAGTGAGGCGAGTGTTGTTCGCTTTTGTAAGTCGATTGGAATCGGAAGCTTTAAAGCATTTAAAATCGCGCTCGTTCGTGAATTAACGATTGCTGATTATAATATTAATGATTTTTCAGTGATGAATACGGAAGATGGCCCGTACGACTTGTTTAATAAAGTTACATATGTGAATAAAGCTGCAATTGAGGCGAGCGTTACGGCGATAGATAAAAAAGAACTTGAAAAAGCTGCAGATCGCATTGTAAATGCGGATAAAATTATATTTTACGGAGTAGGCGGATCAGCTACTCCAGCGATGGACGGGGCTTATAAATTTACAAGGCTCGGATTTACAGCGATGATGCTATCCGATTTTCATATGATGTTGCCGCTTGTGACGAATTTAAAAGAAGGCGATATATTTGTGGCGATTTCAACATCTGGTCGTACGAAAGATGTGCTTGAAATGGCGCAATATGCGAAGAGACAAGGTGCAACAGTTATTGCGATTACAAAGCTCGATCAATCATCACCGTTATATAAAGAGGCGGATATTCGTCTTTGTATGCCAGATGTAGAACAAGATCATCGTATTGCGAGTATTGCTTCGAGAATGACGCAACTGAATATGATTGATGCTTTATATGTCATTACGTTTAATCGTATCGGTAATAAAGTGTTGGATCAATTTATGGAGACAAGAGAAGAAGCTTTGCGCTTACGGAAGCTAAAATGAGAAGATGGGGAAACCCATCTTTTTTTGCATACTGACATAAAGTGAAACTTTAATAAGTGGGGGGCATCCCCCACTTATTATTAGTTGAACCAATCG